>JAGQXA010000010.1 GCA_020436865.1 Saprospiraceae bacterium
TCATATTGATCTCCGTGCTTGCCTTCCTGCTCAAATTGGAAAGCATAGCAGAAGAGGTTTGAGTTTCAAGGCCCCTGGCCTATCGCCAATTAGACCGTCTTTGTTAGGAAAAACTCATTCCTGTTCTTCGTGTGTTTCCTTCTTGGTTGCGCCCAAATCGGAAGCGGATCGCAGCAAGATCCCCACTTACCCACGAACAAGTCAAACGAAAACTGATCTCCCCCTTCGGTCACTTCTGTCACCCCTGCAACTTTGGTCACCCCTGCCACCTCTATTCCCTTTTTTCCCTATTTTCACTCCATGAAAAGCAAGCTCGGCCTCCTGCCGATCCTGTTCTTATGGAGCGTTTCGGCCATCGCCCAAGAGGCGCCTTCTACTTTGGATGAGGTACAAGTCATGCCTGCCGACACACTGAAGGTCCAGGCCTGGATCGACCTGAGCAATGCCGCCATGCGCGATAATTTCGAACTCGCGCGCGCTTATGGCGATTCGGCCCTGACCCTGGCGTCGCAGCTGGGCGACGAGAAGAGGCAAGCCCTTGCCCATCGCCAGATCGCCACGGCGGCCTACTACGGTAGTCAACTGGAAGACGCCCTGGAGCATTACGGCGCCATCTTAGATTACTATCGACGGACCGGCGACGATATGAACGCCGCCAAGATCCTGAACAACATCGGGCTGGTCAAGCGCTCACAGGCGCAGCACGACGAGGCCATGCAGTATTTCTTCGAGGCCCTACGCATCAAGGAGCAATTTCCCGACACGAACAGCCTGGCCTATACCTACAATACGATCGGCGAGACCTTTGCCATCAAAGGCGATTTCGCGCAGGCGGAAGAATTTTTCCAGAAAGCCCTCGCAGGTTTCCGGGCGGCCGACAACGTGCCGATGGTCAACGTCATGCTGCTCAATCTGGGCGGCTTCTACCGCGACCAGGGGGACGCCGTCAGGGCGCTCGAATACATCAAAGACTCCAAGGAGTATTTCGAAGTGCACGGCCCGAAACGCGAACTGGCCCGGGCGCACTATCTCCTCGGGGGGCTCTATCTCGACCAGGGCGACCTGCCCAAAAGCAAAAGCTCCTTCCTGCGTTCTAAGATCTATTTCGATTCGCTCGGCGCCACCATGCGCTCGCTGGGTTGTGTGCTCAACCTCAGTGAAGTGGCCCGCTTGCAGGGCGATATTCCGGAAGCAAAAAAACTCGCCGGGGAAGCGCTGGATCAGTCGAGGGCCATTGGCACCAACGAGCAGGTGGCCCGCGCCCTGCAACTGCTGTCGGCGCTCTACAAGGCCGAAGGCAACTACCGGCAGGCCATGGAATACCTGGAAGCCCATTACGAGGTACAGGACAGCATTCTGAATGAACAGTCGAACCGCACCATCGCCGAGCTGGAAGAGAAATACCAGAGCGAGGTCAAAGAGCGCCAGCTGGCGGAGCTCTCGGCCACCAATCAGATGAACGAACTGAACCTGAAAAAGCAACGGGAGCAGACCCGCCTGTTGCTGCTATTCGCCGCCCTGATCGGGGTGATCGCCTTGCTCTTGTTCAATCAGTACCGGGCCAAGAAGCGGCACAACGATCTCCTGCTGGAGAAGAACGCCATCGTTCAGGCTTCGCTCGAAGAAAAGGAAGTGTTGCTGAAAGAGATCCACCATCGCGTCAAGAACAACCTGCAGTTCATTTCCAGCCTGCTCAATCTGCAGAGTCGCCATGTGCTCGACCCGGGCTCCCAACAGGTGCTGCGGGAAAGCAAGAACCGCATCCATTCGATGGCCCTCGTGCATCAAAAGCTCTATCAGGAAGACAACCTGACCGGCGTGGAAATGCGCTCGTACATTGTCAATCTGCTCGATTCGCTGCTTCACGCCTACCAGATCGACCGGACGAAAGTGGCCGTCCGGATCGAGCTCGACGACATCAACCTCGATATCGACTCGGCTATGCCCATCGGATTGATCCTCAACGAACTGATCACCAACGCCTGTAAGTATGCCTTTGCCGGGCGCGAAAAGGGATCCCTCCTGGTGGAACTCCGGGAACAGGCCAATCGACTCCGTCTGTGCGTGAGCGACGACGGCCCGGGCCTGCCGGCCGACTTCCGGTTGGAAGAAAGCGAGCAGTTCGGCTTTGAGCTCGTCCGCTCGCTCGCGGCCCGGCTAAAAGCCGACATTCAGGTCGAGAGCCGCCCGGGGGTGGCCATCGCTCTGGACATTACCCAATACCAGAAAGTCTGACCTATGGCTGCTGCAAAGATCACCGTGCTGATCGTCGAAGACGATCCCATTATCGCCGCCGACCTGCGTTACCATATGCAGGATTTCGGCTATTCGCCCTTCCCGCCGGTCAACAACGCTGCCGACGCCCTGCTTCTGCTCAACAACGCCACGCCCGATCTGGTATTGATCGACGTGTCGTTGGAAGGCGAGCAAGACGGCATCGAACTGGCCGGGCTGATCAACCAACAGTACGACCTGCCGATCATTTTCCTGACCGCGCACCACGATCGCAAGACGATCGACCGGATCAAGGCCACTCGCCCCAGCGCCTATCTGGTCAAACCCCTGCAGGTTCACAATCTGCAAACCAGCATCGAACTGGCACTCTACAACCACTCGCACGGCCGCCTGGCGACGGAATCCGACGAGGCAACCTCCGACGATTTTGTGTCGGGCGTCCATTTCTTTATGAAGGTGAAGAATCAGCTGCGCAAGGTTCATCTCGACGAGATCCATGCCCTGGAAGCCTACGACAACTATTCGTTCGTACACACCGGCGATCAGAAGCACATCATCGGCTCCACCCTCAAGGAACTCGAACAGAAACTGGCCAACCACCAGTTCGTGCGCATCCACCGCTCGTTCATGGTCAACCTGAAAGCGGTCGAGGGGATCGAAGACGACGTGGTGTTCGTCAAAGGGCTCAAGATCCCGATCGGCAAGACCTACAAGGAAGAGTTTATGAAGCGCATCCAGCTTCTCTAGCGGTCGGAACGCTCCCATAGCGTAACCCGACCTTCGCCATCAAGATCGACCCCTTCCCCAAGAAAAGCTTTCGCAACAGCGGGACGAACGCCACCTTTGGAGTTGCTCCGGCCATCTCCGAGCGCAAAAAACGACCGGCCCGTGAAGATTTTCCCCAATCCTGCCTCCGCCAAAGAACCCATCACCGTCTTTCTGGACCAGACTATCCAGGGACTTGTGCGGATCGACCTACTCGATCGCGACGGTTCCTGCGTGTACAGGCAGGTCTATTGCTCTGCTCAACCGGTCTCCTCCCTGGAACTGCGTCTCGCCCCGATGCCGTCCGGACTGTACATCCTCCGCCTCGTCCATGACGGGCATTCCGCTCTTCAACGCCTGCTCCTGCAGTAAGAGCACCAATTGCATCAAACTCCAGCCTTCGCCAAGGCTACGGCATGGCAAGCCAGCCTTCGCCTAGGCTACGGCTTGGCAAGCACACTCCAGCCTTCGCCTAGGCTACGGCATGGCAAGCCAGCCTTCGCCTAGGCTACGGCTTGGCAAGCACACTCACACTCCCTCTCCTTTCATTCACCATCGAAATCGGGCCGTTCGCCATGAATGCCTTTTCAGAACCCCCGGAATCCCTGAGTTTTGGGGCATCGTTTAACCAAAGATCCCTCAAACATGAAAAAGATTACGCTGATCTCCCTGTTCTTTCTGGCCTTCACCATGGCTGCCTTCGCCCAGTTTAACGGCGAAGCCGATTCGACCTTTGCCGACAACGGCGTCCTGCTGTACGACCACAACGGCAATGGAAATAATGAGTTCCTGTGGAAGATGGTTGCCGGTCCGAACGGCAAGCTATACGCCGGCGGATTCATCCAGGGCCAAAACCGCGACATCCTCCTGATGCGCTTCCATGCCGACGGTACGCCCGACGCTTCTTTCGGAAATAACGGCGCCGTACAGTTCGACCCCTCTCTGGGCGGCAACGACGAACTGGCCGATCTCTTTGTCACTTCCACCGGCAAGATCGTGATCGTCGGCACCACGAATGCCGGCAATACCGATCAGATCATTGCCCGCTTCAATTCCGATGGCACCCTCGACACCTCGTTCAAGCAAACGGGCTACTGGATCACCGGTGTCGCCGGAGTAGACACCTGGATGACCGTATGGGTAGATTCGAGTGACCGGATCGTCGTAGCGGGCAGCATGTCCGACGGCAGCGGGCAGAATCTGGCGGTCGGTCGCCTGATGCCCAATGGCAACCTCGACCCATCCTTCGGCTTCAATGGCTTGAATGTATTCGATTACGGATCAAACGAGCGCTTTCTCGACATCCATTGGCATGACTTCTCCAAGCGCTACTACCTGCTGGCGCTGATCGACGGCAAATACAGTGTGATGGCCCTTAACGAAGACGGAGACACCGAAAACTCCTTCGACGGCGACGGTCGCAAGAGCCTCGACCTCTACGGCAGCGACACGGAATCCTTCATGCAGGTCACCACCGGGCCGAACGGTGATCTCTTTCTGGTCGGTTCTGTAGCCTCCAGCGGGGATGCCAGCGACGTGCTGATCGTCAAGATGTACAATACCGGCGATCTGTATCTGCCCTTCGCCAATAACGGAATTTACCGGGCCAACCTCGGCCAATCCGCTTCCGAGTATGCCACGGAAGTTCTTTTTCTGGAAGACGGCACCCTGCTCGTGTCTGGCGTCACGCAAAATGCGGGCGATCAGGACCTGATGACTTTCATGTTGGCCTCCGATGGCTTCTTCTTTTCCAACTACGGACAGAATGGGGTTATGCGGTATCCGGTAGAGAATAATGTCGACGAAGCCGGCGGTTGGCTCTGTGTGGACTCTGCAGGAAAAGTGTACATCTACGGCACTTCCGTACAGCCGGGCAACGACGATATGGTGATCATCAAACTGAAGACCGACGAAGTATCGACGGCCGTTAAAGACCAGGTTCCTGCTCTGACCGACTTGTCGGTATACCCCAACCCGGCCCGTGACCAACTGTCGCTGAGCTTCGAACTGCCGAAAGCGACCAGCGTGCAGATCAACCTGCATGCGCTCGACGGACGGGCTATCGCCGCCTTGTCGCTCGGACATCTTCCGGCCGGACCGCAAACGGTCGATGGCGCCGCCTTGCTGCGCTATGCCGGTCCGGGCATGTACCTGCTCAGCATTCA
>JAGQXA010000131.1 GCA_020436865.1 Saprospiraceae bacterium
CAGCAGCGAGGCGGGCGATTCCGGCAAGACGATGTGGGAATTACTGCCCCATCTGCAGGTCAACTCGCGCGCCCGCAACGCCCTCGACAACTTCGCCCGCATGGTCAACGACTTTCGGCAGCGGGCTCTATCCGGACACGCCTTTCAGGCGGCGGTCTACATCGCCAAACACTCGGGCCTGATGGACGAGCTCAAGGCCGACACCACCGTCGAAGGCATGAACCGGCTCGAGAACGTTAACTCCCTGCTCGACGGCATCCAGGAGTTCGTCGAAGGCGACAGCCTGGGCACCTCCGCCCAGCAGCAGGAAGATAAATCGCTGGCCGGCTATATCCAGAACATTGCCCTGCTTACCGACCTCGACGAGGGCGACGGCGGCAACGATTTTGTCACGCTGATGTCGGTGCACGCCGCCAAAGGACTTGAATTTCCGTCTATTTTTGTCGTTGGCCTGGAGGAAAAGCTCTTTCCCTCCTTCATGTCGATGGATACGATCGAGGGGCTTGACGAGGAGCGTCGTCTGTTCTATGTGGCCATCACGCGGGCCGAGGCCTTTCTGACCCTCACCTACGCCGCCAGCCGCTATCGCTATGGCCAAATGCGCTACAACGAGCCGAGCCGTTTCCTCATCGAGATCGACCTGAACCATCTCGACGAAGCCAGCCCGCTAGGCAATCAAACCTCTCTGGCCGGCCGCGGCAGCCCGTTCGAAGACGCGAGCGCCACCGCTTCGACGGCCCGACCCACGGCCAGCGTAAAAGGCAACTTCAAGAAACCGTCCCCCAGCACGCTGGCTGCCGATCCGAAGACCTTCCGGCCCAGTCCGAGCGAGGCCATTCAGACGGGTATGCGGGTGTTGCACCTCAAGTTCGGCACAGGCAAGGTGCTCCATATCGACGGTGGCCGTGACAATCGCGTGGCCACGATCTTCTTCGAAGGGATCGACAATCCGCAGCGCCGCATCATGCTGAAGTTCGCTAAGTTGCAGATCCTGGATTGAGTGCCCGAGGATGCCGGTCAGGAGATCGACCACTACTATTTTTTCCTCCAGATTTCCTATCTTGTCCGTACAAAAACCAGAACGCCATGGCCAATTGCGGAGACGAAAGCGGACACCCCATCTATCACCAGGCCCGCAGCAAGATCGAGCGCCGCCGCTCCGAACCGGGCGCCCGCGTCGGCGATACCGAATGGGGCATTTGCAACAAGTACAATATCTCCTACGACTGCTTCCGCAAGTGGAATAATTTGCCGCCCAAACACGTACAGGCCAGCGTCGTGATCCAGGTCGGACGCAGCTATATCGTCGGTTATCAACCGGTCGTGCAACCCCAGCCGCAGCCACAACCTCAGCCGACCTGGCCACAGCCTCAGCCTCAGCCGACTTGGCCCCAGCCACAGCCTCAACCCCAACCGGTGTCACGCCGCCGCTATGCTTACGAACTGACCGTCAGCGACCCCTGTGTCGCCTACATGAAAAGCTGGGAACGACCGCCCAAGGTCGATGGCCGTATTTCCGGACAAGTATTCCGCGATACCAAAGGCAGCCTGACCATCGGCTATGGCCACTACATCAAAGAAGAAGAAAAGTGGAACTGGGCGGCCTACGATCCCGAACAGGGCGGCACCCGCGAACTCAGTATCGCCGAAATGGAAGCCTTGTTCCGCCAGGATGTGCAGCGGCTGGCCGAAGCCGATGTGAAAAAGCGCTTCTCCGTACCCCTCCTGCAACAGGAGTACGACGCCCTGGTCGACTTCACCTTCCACCGCGGCGCCGGGGCCCTGCGCGACTCCGATCTCGAAGGGTACATCAACAGTGTGCCCGACGGCAATTTCGACTACGGGGTCATTCAGGATAATTTCATGAAGTACGCCTTCTGGTTCAATCGCAACACCAATCAATGGGAGTACGTAGAAGGCTTCGCCAAACGCCGGCGGGAAGAGATCGACATGTTCCGCTACGGCCGCTATACGCTCCACTCCTAGAAATTCGTTAGGACAGCATGAGGCGTTGGACCGTGTTCTGGATCGGGTTGCTGACCGCCTCCTGGGCCGGCGGCCAGGAGACCCTTCCTTTTGGGACCTGGCAGGTAGACCGGCCTCCAACTACCGTTTCCACCTTTTACGCCTCCGACGCCCCGATTCCCTACGACGGCAGGCAGGTGACCTTCGCCGCCGATTCCTTCGCCATCTTCTTTTCGAGAAAAGGATACCCTCCATTCCGCGAAGAGGCGGTCGTTTGCCGGCAGCCCGCCTACGAATGGAGCCGCGAAGGGGAGGAGGTCTTCTATCAGGTCAACGACGAACGGCTTTCCGCTCTCATCCCCTCAGCCGGCGATACGGCCACGGTCCTGCGCGTGTACTGCCTGGACCAGGACGCCGGCGCCACCTTCTATTTCGTCGACGAACATTGGTGGCTGCTGGCTTATCGCGGATTGTTCTGCTATCTGACCGATCAGCCGGAAACACCCAGGCGAAGAAAGCATTGGTGGTGTCCCTTCCATTGGAAAAAACGCGACTGAGGAGACCGCAAAAAAGTGCTATCTTCCCTTTCCAAACCATGTTTTATGTCGACTTCTCCGCAAGGAACGCCTGCAGACCGGGGAAAGCTATCTTACGGCCTATGGCTGTTGATCGGATTGGCGTTGCTGAAGTGGTTTATCCACCTCTATACCAATGCGAACTATGGCTTCCACCGCGACGAACTCCTTCACCTGGCCGCGGCGCATCACCCGGCCTGGGGCTATATGGAGTTTCCCCCGATGATCGCCTGGCTGGGCTGGATCGAACAAACCTTCATCGGCGATAGCTTGCTGGCCACCCGCTTCTTGCCGGCCGTGGCCGGAGCCGTTATCGTCTTTCTCACCGGCCTGATGGCGCGCGAACTGCAAGGCGGCCGGCTAGCCCTGGCCCTGGCGGCTTCCTGTGCGCTGGGGGCCATCGCATACTTTCGCAACCACACCCTGTTTCAGCCCGTGGCCTTCGACCAACTCTTCTGGACCCTCGGCGCCTACTTCCTGATCCGCTACTTGCGCACCGAGCGGGAGGGATACCTGCTCTCTTTGGGTATCGCTATCGGGCTCGGATTGCTCACCAAGTACACCATGCTGATCTGGGCGGTGGGCATGGCTGTCGGACTTCTCTTCTACCGCAGCGGAGCGGTCGTTCGCCTCAAAAAGGCCTGGCTGGCAGTGGGCATTGCCGTGCTGATCGTATTGCCCAACCTGATCTGGCAGTGGGCGCATGGGTTTCCGGCAGCGGAGCATCTCGACCAACTCTACGCCGCGCAACTCGACGGACAGAGCCGGCTCGAATTCTTCCGGGTGCAGGTACTGGCGATGAATCCGTTCAGCCTGCCGGTTTGGGGGCTGGGCCTGTACTTTCTGCTGGCGCGCTTCGACAAACAGTATCGCCCGTTGGGGATAGCCTTTCTGACCGCATTGTTGATCATGGTCGCCCTGAACAGCAAGCCCTATTACTTTTTCGCCGCCTACCCTGCGCTGTTCGCGGCGGGCGGGGTCGCCTGGGAGGAGGTGCTGCGGAGCCGCTGGCGCCTGCTCGGCTGGGGCTGGATCTTGCTTCTACTTGTGGCGGCCTTTCAGTACCTTCCTAAAATGACGCCGGCCTTGCCCATCGAACGCTTTGCCGAATATGCGGGGCTGGAAAAAGACGCTTCGGGGCGGCTACAGGGCCTGACCAGCGACTACGCCGACATGTTCGGCTGGGAAGAGCAGGTGACGGCCGTCGACAGCCTTTACCGTAGCCTGAGTGATGAGGACCGCCGGCGCTGCGTCATCTGGGCGGAGAACTACGGAGAAGCCGGCGCGATCGAGGTTCTCGGCAAACGCTATGGCCTGCCTTCTCCTGTTTGCAAGCACGGCAGCTTCTGGCTGTGGGGACCGGGCGATTTGCCGGGCGAGGTGGCCATTTCCATCGGCAACGAAACGGAG
>JAGQXA010000746.1 GCA_020436865.1 Saprospiraceae bacterium
CGACGCCCCGGGAGGCTTCGACCATAGCGGCCGCCTCATCCTGATCGACGGCAACCGCCATGTGCGCTCCTTCTGCGACGGTACCGATCCGGAATCGGTCGATCGCTTTATGCGCGATATCGATATTTTGCTGAGCGAGAAATGATCGTTGGCAAGAGAGGGGGAACCTCGTGAGAGGTCCTAGTCGGTCCTTACCTTGACGATCCTTGCCGTATAGGTTCCGTTCTTCGTGCGAAGGCGAAGCAGGTAAATGCCGGGCGCCGCCTGCGGCAGGTCGATCCGACGCCCGGCGGGAATCGCGCCGGCGGTCAGCAGCAGCCCTTCGGCATTCAGCCACTCAAAACTACCTTCAACTTCCGGAATATCGACATAGACCTGATCCGTAGCCGGGTTGGGGAAAACGCGCAATCGAAGCTCATTGGTTTCCGCAACTGCCGTGGCCGGCGTTTCCACCGTGATCTCCAAAGGGAAACGCTCGTAGTCGACCAGGTAATCGATATCGGCCGGATGCCGGTTTTCCGCAAGAAAATAAGTGCGAACCACTGAATACAGGTCGGCGTGGTCGCCATCGCGCGGATCGGTGTTCGGGATCTCCTGATCGATCCACCAGCCGGCGGCGCCGATCGACTGGCCGTCGCCGCTGCATTGTTCGACCAGCGGCATCTCATCGTCGTAGAAGAAAAACTGCAGGGTGTCGAGCGGAAAGGAGGCCTCGATCTCGTCGAACCGGAGTAAGCTTCCCTGCGGGCCGCTGATCAGTGCCCACTTGGGCGCCTCCGGCTCTGTCGGCTCGGGTTGTCCGTCGATGAGCAGTCCGTCTGGCATGACGTCGGAGTAAAAGGTCATCCCCAGGCCTTTCTCGCTGAGGTCGAGAAAATGCAAGAGTCCGCGGATCAGGTGCACGCGCCAGTAGGTGCGCACTTCGTCGGTGCGTTCGTAAAAAAGGTGGGTGCGCTGGGTTAAAGGCCCGCTGTTGGCGCCCATCCAGGAGCGAATGGCTCGCACCGGTCCATCCTTACTGGCAATGTGAATGCCCCGGCCTTCGGAGAAGGTCTCGACCGTGCGATGGCAGACGCCCGGGCCCAGCAGGGTCTTATCCTGATCGAGCAGGTCGACGCCCGTCGAATTGCCTGCTTCGATCCGGATCTGGTCGCGGACCCACTCGGAGGTATATCGCTGGGAGTAATAAGCCGTCTGTACGCTCGAATGCTCCGGATTCAGTTCGTTGATGAGGTAGCTGTCGAGGTAGTCGCCGCTGTCGAGTTGGAACTGATAGTCGACATAGTTCCGGCCGGCGTCGGGCAGAAGGCTGCCATCGTGCCGAAACAGGTACACATAGGAGGTCGTGCCGGTGATGGGATCGCTCAGCAGAAGCTCGGTCGGGCTTCCCGAAGTACCGGGGGGAGAGGAGGCGCCGTTGAACTTCTGCCCGGCATCGCGGGCCATGAAGACCAATTCGTCGTCGGCATCGAAAGTCGGATCCTCGTCAGGCCCGGTGTACATCTGCGGGTCGGTGTACACCAGAAATTCCACATCGTAAAAGTCGTTGACCAGTCCGTCGTACAGCAAATGCACATTCTTGACCGCGCGTTCGTCGATCTGCACGGGAATCTGCTGCCAGTGGTCGTTGGCCCACTTGAACGCGGCGACTTTCAGGGGCGAGACGCCCAGCAGATCGGGAAGTCGATCGCCCGTGAGCACGACCGGCGTTTCCTGCCGGACTTGTCCGTAGAGGCTGGCACAAAAGAATAAGGGCAAAAGAAAGATCGGAAATAACTTGTTCTTTGTGTTTATCATGGATCGGTCGTCGTTAATTACATGCACGGCATTCACCGGCTCCGTCGCCTGGGCAACGCAGTTTGGAAAAGGCATCGGCACGAGAGGGTTTTTAACTACAACGGAGCAGCCGGAGTAGGGTTTGGAGGATACCGGCTTCTGAACTCCAAACCGTGGCTGCAAATTAGGATTCCTGACAAAAAAGGGCGACTAAGGGGCGTTCGAATCGGCCGAATGTCGCAACTTTAGCAGAAGCCCATTCCGTCCGAACAATTCGGGTTCTGTCCACCTGCCGATTTTTTCCGGCTGGAATTAGCGGATTTTTTAGCATTTTTATACCGAGACCGAAGAGGTTTGGGGTTTCCCAGGCCACTTTCGCTCGAGTATAGGAACAGACCAGCTCGACCGCCCGACCATAAACTCAAAACCCAACCCTCCCTGCGACTTGAGCTTGACTCCGCCACCACGCCTGTCCATGTCTATGTCTATCGGCCTCCCTTGTGGAATGCTGGTACTCCTTCTGTCGGGCTGCTCCCCCCGGCAAACCGACCTTCCTTTCGACAAGGTGGCTCCGCAGATCGACTCTGCTTTTCTACTGGCCAACCTCTACCCCATCTGGCGCTCCGGCAAGCTCGCCCACGCTCCCCAGATGAGCGAGGTATTTACCCCGACCCTGCTCGACACTTTATACTTTCCGCCGATCGACAGTCTGACCGAAGCGGCCTTGCAGCAGCAGCTCAAGCTTCTGCAACTGATCAAGCGCAAGCGCCACCAGAAGCTCGCCAATCTGAACTTCACCACCGATGAGCTCGAACGCGTCATTCACCTGTTGTTGCTGTGGAAAAGCCGTCCGGAGGAGCTCAGGAAATCACTACTAGCCTTTCAGACCTGGGGAGACGACCGGCGGGGCAACGTGCAGTTCACCGGCTATTTCACGCCTGTCTTGAAGGTCCGCCAGGCGCCCGACGACGAATACCGCTACCCGATCTATCGCC
Source organism: Saprospiraceae bacterium (assembly GCA_020436865.1). Lineage (GTDB taxonomy): Bacteria > Bacteroidota > Bacteroidia > Chitinophagales > Saprospiraceae > JAGQXA01. The sequence goes on from JAGQXA010000746.1 coordinate 2,772, forward strand.
GTCCCCACAGTTGGGAGGGCCCCTTGCCGACCCGGGCCCAGATCGACGGCGAGAAGGTACTGGCCGGGCAAGGACTCGAACTGGCCTATGCGGCCGATCCGGTCGATATTTACTACATGCAAGTGCAGGGCTCCGGCTATGTCGAATACCTCGACACCGGCGAGCGGGCCTTACTGGTGTACGACGGCTCCAACCAGCAGCCCTATCGCAGTATCGAGCGATACCTCACCGAGCGGGAAGATCTGGAGGTCGGCAATCTATCGATCAACGGGATCAAGCGTTTCCTGAAGGATCATCCGGCCCTGCGCGATACGGTGCTATCTCAGAATCCTTCGTACATCTTCTTCGCTCCGCGTGGTCACTCGGTGAAGGGCGCCGGGCAGGTCCCACTGATCCCGGAGATCTCGGTGGCGGTCGACCATCGCTATCTGCCGCTCGGCAGCGTGTTGCTAGCCGCCTGCCCGGTGTACGATAAGTACGGCGAGGTCGACCATCACGAATTCCGCATCCTGCTCCCGCAGGATACGGGTGGGGCGATTCGGGGCCCTGGGCACCTCGACGTGTACTCGGGCGTCGGTCGTGCGGGTCAGTCTAGCGCAGGCGTGCGCAATCACTTTGGCCGGGTGTGGCTCCTGATGCCGCGGGCCGGACGAGAGGCCTTGGTCGCCCCCCTTGTTCCTTCCGATACCCTGAAGGTGGAGGCGAGTACGGATTAGCGGGGGGAGCCCTGACCCAACTACCGGCCGGCGGTTTGGTAGCGGCGACTTCAGTTGCCAGTTACAGGACTGTTTGCGACTGAACTCGCCGCTACAGGGCTCATTCCTCTTCCCCAAAGTCCAGTTCGAGCTGAATGCCTTCGCCAAACTGCTCGCGCAGGAGGTTCGACACCGAAATGCCGAGCAGGCGCACGGCCCCGACTTCCTCCCAATTGGATTCCAGTAACTCGAAAACGGCCTGCCGGAGCAGGTCTAGCTGCCGCAACTCGCCATTATAGGTGCGGCTCCGGGTATGGATCTGAAAATCGGGCGTCTTCATCTTCAGCGTGATGGTGCGGCCGAAGTTCTGCTTTTGCTTCATGTAGCGGAAAACCGAGCCGACGATGGGCTCGAGGGCCTCCTTCATCTGCCCCAGGGTGTGGAGGTCGTTGAAGAAGGTGCGCTCGGCGCCGATCGACTTGCGCGAGCGGTGCGGGTTGACCTGCCGTTCGTCTTGCGC
>JAGQXA010000747.1 GCA_020436865.1 Saprospiraceae bacterium
GCCGGTACTTTTGTCAGCGTAAATGGAAAACGAACTAAAACACCAAATCAAATGAGAACGATCCACTTGTCCCTGATCACCTTATTAGCCCTTTGTGCTCTGTTGTCGGCCCTGCTGCCGATGGCGGTATTTCCCGAGAAGAACCTGTCGGGTTACTACCGGCACGTGATCGAGGAGGTCTGCGAGCAGCGCGCCGACCTGCGCTCCGAAGCGGAGGTGTTGGATACCTATCCGCAACTGGCCGAGGCCCGGGCGCTGGTCGACCGCGCCATTCAAATGCAGTGCAGGTTGAGCCAGTTGGCAGGCGGACCGGCGCCGGTGATCGGCTACGACACTGCCCGGGAGATCCGGCATTACCAGCAGGAACTGCGTTTGTTGCGGACCAGAGCGCTGACGATCCTGCGCGCTTTCGACCAAGATAATCCCTCACCGGTGCAAGCCCAATTGCCGTAGCCATGCAGACCAGGAACGAGATCAAAGCGGCCTTCGACCGTAAGGTGAATGCCCTGTCGCTGCGCCCATACGTGGGCCAGGGCACTGCCCGCACGTCGGTGCGCATCGTCGATGGGCTGAGTTGTGAGATCCAGGACGGCCCCTGGAAACTCTTCGCAGACATGAGCGCTCGCTCCGGCGGAAATGGCCAGGGCCCCGATCCCGGCGTGCTGGGAAGGAGCGCCCTCGGAAGCTGTCTGGCCATTTCCTATGTGCTGTGGGCTTCCCGCCTGGAAGTACCCATTGACGCGCTGGAAGTGGACGTGGAGGCCGACTACGATGCCCGCGGCATGTACGGCTGGGATGAGGTGGAGGCCGGTTATCTGGAAGTGCGCTATACAGTGCGGGTCAGCAGCCCGGCGCCGCGGGAGGCGATTATGGAGGTGTTGGACCTCGCCGACCGGCACGGTTCCTATCTGGCGGTTTTCGGCAAGCCTCAGCGCGTTGTCCGTGAAGTTCTTCTAAACCCATAAAAACCCAATTGACCATGGAAGCAAGACTGCAATTGCGCGTGCAGCGGTACGGATGGGACCGCGCCGCCGAACACTACGAACGAGGCTGGCGGGAGCCGCTTTTTCCCGCGCAGGACCTCCTCTTCAAAATGGGACATCTGGAGCCCGGATTCCGCGTGCTCGACATTGCCTGCGGTACTGGCCTGGTGGCCCTCCGGGCGGCCCGTTTTGTAGCTCCGCACGGCCGGGTGATCGGTGTCGATATCTCCGACCAGATGGTGGAGCGGGCCAATGAACTGGCCGCGTCGTCGGGTTTGCCGAACGTGTCCTTTTACCGCATGGAAGCGGAGCAGTTGGATTGCGTCGACGACTATTTCGACGTCGCCTACGACTCGCTCGGATTGATGTATGTACCCGATCCGGGGCGGGCCGTGGAAGAGATGCACCGCGTCATTCGTCCCGGCGGACGGGCGGTGACCGCCGTCTGGGGCGCCCGGAACCATTGCGGTTGGGCCGAGATCTTTCCGATCGTCGACTCGCGGGTCAAGACCGAGGTGTGCCCCTTGTTCTTCCAGTTGGGCACCGGTAATTCGCTGGCCGAATTGTATCGGGCCGTCGGTTTTCGGGAAGTGATGAGCCGCCGCATTCAAACGACCTTGCATTACCGTTCGGCCTCCGAGGCGCTGAATGCCGTGTTTGCCGGCGGTCCGGTCGCCCTGGCCTATGCCCGCTTCGACGAGCAGACGCGCGAAGCCGCCCATGCCGAATATCTGCAGAGCATCGAGCCGTACCGCAAAGGAACGGAATACCATATTCCAGGAGAGTTTGTGGTGGTGGGGGGGAGAAAGGGGAGAAAGAGGTAAAAGAGGTGAAAAGGGTGAAAAGGGTGAAAAGGGTGAAATAGGGTGAAAGGGGGGTGAAAGGGGTACGACCCAATCAATGAAACCTGCTCCGAAGGAGCGCCGGAGGACCTCGTAGAGGTCCCCCCTCTCTAGCCGTTTTGCGCGGTTGGGCGGCAGTGGGCATCGGAGGAATTTTGTATTTTCAGGTAAAAAAAGCCATGAAACCAGTTGCCCTTGCCTCTCGCTTGTTCATTCTTGTTCTATTGATCGGCCTAAGTTTCCCGGTCCGGGCCCAGCAGATCGACACCATATTGTTCGAGGAGGTGGGGGCGTTTGAGTACAGCTGGGTCTATTCGGCATTGGCCGGACAGTTCGACGCGTTGGGCCGGCCCTATCTGTACTCGGCGAATAACGAGCTGGGCATGATCCTGTACGATGTGGAGGACCCCAGCGATCTCTTTCCGATCGATACCTTTCCAAATTCTCTCTTCGGCAATCTGAAAGTGACCAACCTCTTTCAGGAAGGGCAGTATCTATACCTCAGTCTGGGCGGCTTCCCTGGCGCCGGGCAAGACGTAGGTCTGGCGATCCTGGATGTGACCGATCCGGTTTCGCCCGTGATCCTCGACGTTTGGAAATCGTCCACCTTTTCCGAAGGGGTGGCCATTGTGGTGATTGAGGGCAGCTACGCCTACCTCGGCGGCATGGAAGAAGGCCTGCTGATCCTCGACGTATCCGACAAAGAGAACATCGCGTTCGTTTCCCATATCCTTCCTGATCCGAACTGGCCGCAGCCGCCGGGACCCTTTTCGGTGCCGAACGCCCGCGGTATGGCGATTCGCGGCGATCTGGTATTCGTTTGCTACGATGCGGGGGGGCTGCGGGTGATCGACGTGACGGACAAAGAGAATCCGCAAGAGGTGTCCAAATACATCAACACCGAGATGAACGATATCACCCAACCTGCCTACAACAATATTCAGTTGGTCGGCGACTACGCCTATATCGGGGTCGATTACTGCGGGCTGGAAGTGGTCGATATCAGCGATCCGCTCGATATTCAGGGAGTGTATTGGTATAACCCCTGGGATTGTACGCCGGCCATCTGGAGCGGTAACGACGGGCATGTGAACGAGCTGGTCAAGACGCCCGAGGAAGACCTGCTGTTCGTCAGCGCCGGCGATACCGAGTTGATGGCTTTCGATCTGTCCGACCCCGCCCTGCCGAAAAAGGTGGGGGAAATGGCGATGCTCGAAGACAGCGCGGCTGTTTGGGGCGTGCGTCTGCACGA
>JAGQXA010000748.1 GCA_020436865.1 Saprospiraceae bacterium
GCATTTGCGACTTCCTGCTCGACCCGCAGGACCCGCAGACCATCTATGCCGCCGGCTGGGACCGCATCCGCAACAACTTCGAATCGATCGTTACGGGGCCCTCTTCCCGCATTTTCAAGTCGACCGACGGCGGGCAAAACTGGATCATTCTGGCAGGCGGACTGCCGCTCGACGACCTCGGCCGCATCGGCCTCGCCATGTCGGGTACTAATCCCAACGTGATCTTTGCCGAATACGTCGGCACGAACTCGCAGCTTTACGGCATCTACCGTACCCAGAACGGCGGGCAGAACTGGACGCAGGTGCCGACCGGGCTCTCTACCGGGCTCGACGATGGCGCTTTAGGTGGCTTCGGCTGGTATTTCGCGAAGATCCGCGTCAACCCGGCCAACGACAACGACCTCTTTTTGCTCGGCGTCGATCTGTGGCGTACGCAGGACGGCGGGCAGACCTGGGCTCCGGCCACGCCGCCCTGGTGGACCTACAACGTCCATGCCGACAAGCACGACCTGGTTTTCGGCACGGCCGGCAGCGACTACGATTTCCTGCTGGCGACCGACGGCGGCCTGTATGCCAACTATGGGAGCCAGGACTACGCCAAGATCGAGAACATCCCGACCAGCCAGTTCTACCGCGTGGCCTACAACCCGCATGAGCCGACGAACTACTACGGCGGGATGCAGGACAACGGCTCCTCCGGCGGCAATGCGGCCAATATCAACGACTGGCCGCGCATCTACGGAGGCGACGGCTTCCAGATGGTCTTCCATCCCTTCGATCCGAACCTGTTTTTCGTGGAAACGCAGAACGGAGGCATCAGCATGACCACCGACGGCGGATTTAGCTACGATTTCGTCGCGGCCCTGCCCGACTCGCCCCGCAAGAACTGGGATATGCCCTACCTGATCAGCAAGCACGATCCGTCGAAGCTCTATACCGGCACTTACCGGGCCTTCAAGGGCACGATCAACCTCAGTTTTAACAACGTGTTCTGGGACACCATCAGCCAGGACCTCACCAAGGGCGTCCTTACCGAGCCTCGGTATCACGTCGTTTCCACCCTGCATGAATCGCCGATCGTGCCGGGCCTGCTGTACTACGGCTCCTCCGACGGCCGCGTGACCCGCACCGACAACGATGGCGGTAACTGGACGGATATTTCCGCCGGTCTGCCCGATCGCTACGTGACCGATATCAAAACCTCGCCGAGCTTTGCCGACTATGTGTATGTGACCCATTCGGGCTATAAGTGGGGCGAGTACATCCCCCGCGTGCACCGCTCAACCGACCGCGGCGCCACCTGGGAGGACATCTCCGGCGATTTGCCCGATCTGGCGATCAACGATGTATACATCCACCCGATGCATCAGGATTCGATCATTTTTGTCGGTACCGACGGTGGCGTGTACGGCACCGTCGACGCCGGCCAGACCTGGGAACGAGTGGGCAACGATATGCCCTTCGTGCCGGTATATGACCTGGAGCTGAACCTGTGGCAAAACACCCTGGTCGCCGGCACCCACGCCCGGTCCATCATGACCTGGCCACTCGATTCGCTGGTGCTGCCCGAGGTGGAAGACACGACCGTGGCTGCCATCGATCTGCCCGTTTCCGGAAGGGAATTGCTGATCTATCCCTCACCGGCGGTGACTACCAGTTGGGTGGAGTTCGATGCGACGACCGGTCCCTACCGACTGAGCGTCGCCGACGGCTCCGGCCGAACCCTGCTTTCGCAAAATGGCGAAGCTCAGGGCCGGACCAAGGTCGAACTGAACCTCGCCGGACTGCCGTCGGGCTGGTATGCAGTGAAATTGGAGATCGATGGGAAGGTGAAGAGCGGGAAGTTGGTCAAACGGTAGGAATCCCTTCTACGGGATCTTTGCTTTCCGAATGCGTTAGGATGTTTCAAAGATTCTTGCGATTTTTCGGAAAGACCATTGCGAGCCGGAGATGAGTTTTTCCCTTCAAGATTTCGAACAAAAGATCCCGAACGCCATACTTGGCCGGGGGCTGGAGTATTTCGAGGAAGGCCTGGTGCACAACCTGGCCCGCCATGGCGATTCCTGGGAGGCCGAAGTGACGGGCTCCGACTCTTATGTCGTAGAGGTCGAGCTTTTGGCAAACGAGGTTGCCGGGTGGTTTTGCGATTGCCCGTACGATTACGGACCCCTGTGCAAGCATGTGGTGGCCGTTTTGTACGCCATTCGGCAGGAGCTACAGGAGCCGGGGAGCCCATCTCCGAAGAAGCGCGGCCGCAAGCCGAAATCGGCATCCGGCAAGAAGCCCGACCCCATAGAGGAGATCGTTGCCGGGCTTCCGGAAGGTGATCTGCGCGATCTGTTGCGTTATTTTTCGCAACGGGAGGAAGGGGTACGTTCGCATCTGCTGGCCAGGTATGCGCATTTATTGCCGAAGGGGGGTAGGTCGGATTTTCAGGCCTTGGTGAGATCGACCATTCGTTCGTTCGGCAAGGGGCGGCATGGATTTATCGATTACAAAGAATCTGCCCGGCTGGGGCGGCAGCTCGAGGGGCTGTTGGAGGATACCTCCAACGATGCCTGGTCGCAGACCCATCTGGCCGAGGCGGTGATCACCCAGTTGGCCGACGTTTTTCAAAATGCCGACGATTCCGGCGGGCACCTGGGGCAGGCCATGAGCGTTGCCTTCGGGCTACTTTTCGATCTGGTCAAGCCCGGGGCATCGACGCCGGGGGAAGTCGTCGATCATCTCTATCAATTGGGTTTGCGTGCCGGCCGGGAGGCTAGGTACGACGATTTCGACTGGGGGAAATATTTCCGAAACCTGGCCGCTCAGGCCGTTCGCGAACCGGCTCAGGCGGCTGCTGTCATCGAGCTTCTGGAAGAGCGCATGGCCGAAGCTCGAGAAGGATTCTCCGGCCGTTACAAAGCCGAGCGGGCAGCCAGGCTGAAGTTGGAGCTGATCGAGCGCTGGCGTTCCGCCGAGGAAGCGAAGCAGTTTCGACAGGAGATGTTGGAATTCCCGTCTTTTCGCCGAAGGGCGCTGGAAGAAGCCCTGCGAGAAGGCTGGTACGCCGAGGCAAGAACACTGGCGGAGGAAGGCATTCGCCTCGACCGGCAAAATCGTCTCCCGGGGCTGGTGCGCGAGTGGCAGACCTGGTTGCAGCGGGTCGCCGAAGCCGTGGGTGACGAGCAGTGGCAGGCAGCCCTGTATGAAGAGACTTTCCTGGCCCACCGGAGCATGGAGGATTATCACCGGCTAAAAGCGCTGTTGCCGGCAGAGGAGTTCGCGGAGAAGGTAGAGCAGTTCCTGGCTCATTTCCGCAAGGGCGCCGATAGCTATCAGGGCGGGTACTTCAATCCCATGGCGGCTCAGATACTGGTGGCCGAGGGGCGGCTGTCGGAACTGATGGACATAATCGCTGCTGCGCCCTCGCTATCCTTGCTCGACGAGTACTTCAAACTCCTGGCCAAAGATTTCAAGCCGAGATTTCTCGAACTCTACCAGATTTGCCTGCGGCGCGAAATGAAAAGAGCCGGCAACCGGAGCGACTATCAGCGCCTTTGCCGCTACCTCAACACCCTGATGAAACTGGGCGGCGCGGCCGAAGCCCGGCAGTTGGCAGCTGAGTGGCGCAGCGCCTATCTTCGCCGTCCGGCCTTGCTGGACGAACTGAACAAAGCAGGCTGGTGAAATCCGATGTCGTCTGTCTCCTGTCCACCCCCTCCTTCCGGACTGAGCTGATAAATTAAGCCTCGCTGCTTGTTATCCCGGTGACATTCCTCATTGCCCCTTCCTGCCGGAAAACCGTATCTTCTACGGAATCAAATTGCACCGATCATGACCACTACTCTGCTCACCGTAGTTGCATTGCTACTAGCCTTCCTGTTCGGCGGCATCCGCATCGTTTTTGAATACAAGCGGGC
>JAGQXA010000749.1 GCA_020436865.1 Saprospiraceae bacterium
AAGGTGGCGGTGTTCGGATCGGGCAACACGCAGTAGGTTTCGGCCGTCAGCTGACAGGCCGTAGCCGGGCCTGTGATCGCCGTGATCGCCGGCTGGCTGAAAACGTCGACGGTCACGCAGGAAATGGTGCCTTCGCCACAAGCGTTGACGGCTTGCACGCAGAGGTCGCCCGACAACGGATTGGAGAAGACGACGCTGACACTCGTTTGCCCATTCCCGTTAAGGATCGTCGCGCCGGCCGGAACCTGCCACACATAATCGATCGCGTTGGGCGGGGGCGAAATGGAATACGTCAGGGTGTCGGTCACGCAAGCCTCCGATGGCCCCGCAATGGCCGGGGTGAATACCGGCTGCAGGACGGTCACCGGAAAACAGACCTGTTCGCTGACGTTGCAGGCGCCGGTCGTAGCGATACAGACCACCCCGCCGTTGCTACCCGTCCAATCGACCTCAATGCACTCCGTGCCTTGCCCGCTCACGATCGTAGCGCTGGAAGGCACGATCCACTGGTAGTCCGAGGCGTTCGGATCGACCGGGGTACAATAGGTAGCCAGTACGCCGGGACATACCTCGAGCGGCCCGTTGGGTTCGGGCTCGACCACCAGGGAAGTTACCGATACATCGACGCAGTCTTGCGGGCCGGCGCCGCAACCGTTGGTGCCGGCCACGCAAACCGAAAGCAGTCCGCCGCCGTTCCACAGGACTTCCGCGAAGGTGGAACCGTCGCCGCCGGAGAGCAGCACCGCTCCAGAAGGCAGCGTCCAGTTGTAGCCGGTGGCCTCGGGATCGGCGGCGATGGAATACAGTACCGTATCGCCCTGGCAGGCAGCCGTCGGGCTATTGAGGAAGACAGGGTTGGTAGGCAGGGCGCTAACATCTTCCACACAAACCGTCAGGCTGGAATCGCAACTGACGCCATTCAAGGTTTCGGACACGAGCAGGGAATAACAGCCGGCCTGGCCGACCTGGACCGTTGGCGTATTGCTCAGCACCAATCCGTTTTCGTCGGTCCACTGGAAAGTCGACCCCAGCGAGGCCGAGCCGTCGAGCACGACGAATGGGTTGTCGCAGCTGATCGTATCCGGCAGCGCCACGACGGCAGCCACCGGTACTTCGGTCAGGGTGATCGTAATGGTACTATCGCAACCGTTGATGTCAGGCAAGACGGTGGAGTAATTTCCGCTTCCGCAGAAATCCATTCCGCCCACGGCGACGCATTCGCCCGGACAAACGGTGAAGTCGAGCGCCGTCGTATTTTCCGGAAGGATCGTCACCGTCACCTGCACCACGCTGTCACAGCCCTGATAAGAGGGGAGGGTATAGGTACACAGTCCCGGCGAGCAACAAGAAGTGCCGTCGGGCGCGTCGAAGCATTCGCCGAAGCAGAGGGTTGTGTCGATCTGGGTAATGGCCGGAATGGCAAAGACCGATACCGCGACGCAGCTGTCCGACAGATCGGAACATTCCGGCAAGTAGAGGGATAGGTCGGGTAAGGCGATCCCCGGCAGGTTGAGCAGCGAATCCGCCTCGACCAGATCGTACGAAAGTCCACAGACCTGATAGTCGCCCGGAGGGTAGGTCGACAGATCGGCCAGGGTGTCGACGGTCAGGATGGTATCGTTCTGCACGATGAGGTAGGCATAGCCGAAAAGAGTCGTGTCGGGCGGATTGGGTCCCTGATCGGGCGGCAGGGAAAGGATGAGGTCGGAGCTGCCTTCACAGCCGAGCACTTCAGTCACGCCGAGACCGCCTCCCTCGGCCGGACAATAGGTACAGTCGAGGGTGCCACAGGCGAATTCGAGCGACCAGGTTTCCAAGAAGCCCACGTCGAAGGGGCAGATATCGTTGACCGTCAGGGTCCACAGGCCGTTGGCCGGTTCACCGGGCAGGTTGAAATCGTTGAGATCGCAATTGGGCGCCTGAGGCGCATTGGTGATGGGGTCGGTCACGCCTCCGCAGGGCACGGTCCAATCGCCGGTCAGACACAGGCCCAGGCCGCCGTTGCACACGTATTCGGTATTGTTGGTGAGGGGATTGCCGGTGCCCAGGGTGATACAGACGTTGATGTTGTCCATTTCGTTCCCGCAGCCGAGAGTATCGTTATCGATATCGGCCATGACGAGGTACGTCAGCCCCGAAGGAGCCGTCAGCGAAACGCTCAGGTCGCCCACCCAGGTGTGGGTGATCTCGAAACAAACCCGCTCGAGCGGACAGGCCGACAGATCGTTCGGGCCGTCGACGGTCACCTCGAGAAAACCTTGTTGGGTGCTGTTGTTGAAAATGGGAAGCGGGCAGTTCGTGCAGGAACAATCGGGGTTCTGGGAAAAAGCGGGGATCGTTCCAAGAAAAAGGAGGAAAGAGAAAAAAGGGTAATACAAACTTCTCATACACAACGGGGTTTGTGGTGCGTTCTGCCTCTAATAGGTCGGCAACGGCGCCCAATGTTCATCGGTTTCGGAAAACAAGGCCATGGCGGTCCCAGGCGCTTCCTCCGTATGTCAATAGGTGCTAAAACAGTCGTCGGCAACTGGATCAAGAAGGTAAATGCGGTTCTCAGGACGTTCTATCTTTCTACAGGCGATGCTTCGCTACGTCAGCTCGGACGAGAGAAGATCGACGGAATTTCCAGTGGAAACCGACTTAAAAAGAGGAATGAGCTTTCAGTGGTGAAAGGTAATTGTGTGTAGTTTTCCCGAAAACTTGGACCTCTCCTGTGTTACAGCTAAATCGGTTTTCTGAATATCCATGTGCACCGGTACTGAAGCGCCTGAAGGGGAAGGGAAGCAGCCCGGCCTAACTTTACGATACCTTTCCGAACGTTTGCGCTGCCTGCCGTCGATCAGACCGACGTCAGAACCTATCCGCTTCATTCGGATGAGTATTTCAGTAAATACAGATTTGGATATGACTTTGGAGGGGTTCTCGTTCTCCGGAGTAAAACATGGGACCTGTGGAGTGACAAATATAGGTATTTCACTCTTTCAGCCGGTATTATTATCCGGCTTTTTGCAAAAGAGCGGACAGTTGGCCGTGGGCAGTTGGCAACTGCCCACGGCCAGCTGATCACTGGAACACTACCTTGCGGAAGGTCGTCTGCTGCCCAGCCTGCAACTGCAACAAGTATACGCCGCGCGGCCAATCCTGTTGATCGAAAGACTCGCGGTAGGCGCCCGAATGAAAATCGATCTCGGTTTCTCCGAGCGTCTGGCCGAGCAGGTTTGTCCAGCGCAGGCGGATCGGGCCGTCGGTATTGGGCCGGCCGCTGAGTTCCAGGGTGTAGTGCCCGTCGTTGGGGTTGGGGAAGAGCACAAAGCGGTCGAGGAACGCCAGCTCTTCCACCGAGGTGACGAACACCTCTATGGTTTCTTCATATTGGACCGACCCGCAATCGTTGGTCACGGTCAGCACGACCGTGTACATGCCCGATTCCTGGTAGATGTGCGTGGGCGACGGACTGGCGCTGCTACCGCCATCGCCGAAATCCCAATCGTAGGTCTGCCCACCGGTGGAGGTGTTCGTGAACGATACGACGCCGAGATCGGCATCGTAGAGGAAATTGGCCACCGGCAAACCGCTGACCAGGATGTACTGATTCTGCACCAGCGAATTGGTGCCGGCCAGGTTGGTCACCTGCAGGGTCACATTGAACTCGCCGGGGTTGTTGTAGACCACTACGGGGTTTTGCTCGGTCGAGGTCGAAGGCGTCCCCCCCTGAAAGGTCCAGTTCCAGGCCGTCGGATCGTTCTGTGACAGGTCGACGAACTGCACGGTCAGCGGCACGCAGCCTTCCTGGGTTTCGGCGGTGAAATTGGCTACCGGCATGACCGCCAGGATCGCGATCTGTTCGGAATAGGTAGCCGTACCGCACTCGTTGGTCACCACCAAGGTCACCGAAAAGTTGCCCGTTTGTGCATAGGTATGTACGGGGTTTTGCTCCGAACTGACGGCGCCGTCGCCAAAGGTCCAACTCCAAGAGGAGGCTCCATCGGAAGCATCGGTAAACTGTACCGTGTTCCCCATGATCGCGGCCGTAAAATCGGCCTCCGGCCCCTCCCCTACTTCGATCATCGTCTGCACGG
>JAGQXA010000132.1 GCA_020436865.1 Saprospiraceae bacterium
GCAATTATGGCAAGACGAGGAATTTTCCGGCGATCGAGGGGACTTCCCGCCTCGGGGTCCACTTTCGGTTTGGCACGATCAGTATCCGGGAAAAGGCCCGCAAGGCCGTCGGTTTGAACGATACCTACCTGAATGAGCTGATCTGGCGCGATTTCTACTCCATGATCCTGGCCCACTTTCCCCGGGTGGTCGATCAACCCTTTCGGGAAAAGTACAGCCGGATCGATTGGCGGAACCGGGAAGAAGAGTTCGAGCGCTGGCGCCAGGGAAGAACGGGTTATCCCTTGGTGGATGCCGGGATGCGCGAATTAAACGCCACCGGGTACATGCATAACCGGGTGAGAATGGTCGTGGCCAGCTTTCTGACCAAGCATCTACTGATCGACTGGCGCTGGGGTGAGGCCTATTTTGCGCGAAAATTACTCGACTATGACCTGGCCAGCAACAATGGTGGCTGGCAGTGGGCGGCCGGCTGCGGCACCGATGCTGCGCCCTATTTCCGGATCTTTAATCCGGCCAGCCAACTCGACAAATTCGACCGCGATCGCCGCTATGTCAAGAAATGGGTGCCGGAATACGAGACGCCGGAGTATCCCGCTCCGATCGTCGATCACCGGGAAGCGCGCGAGCGTTGCCTGGAGGTGTTCAAGGAGGCTTTGAACGGCTAGGGCGACGATCTACGACAAGGCCATTCGCAATAGGCGGCGATGAAGCTGGACCACCTGCGGGATCAGGGCCTGCTGGCCGTCGTTTACGATCAGGAAATCGGCCCGGCCGGCTTTTTCTTCTTCAGGCAGTTGCTTGTCCATCCGGGCGCGTACCTGCTCCTCCGTGCTGCCGTCGCGCAGAACCACTCGTGCTATTCTCACCGGCTCCGGAGCCGTAACTACAATGATTCGATCCAGACTGCGATAGCTGCCGCTCTCATAGAGCAAAGCGGCTTCCTTGACCGTATAGGGGAAGCCTTTATTGGCCTGTTCGTCTTGCCAGCGGGCCGCATCGGCAAAGGTAGCCGGGTGAATGATCTGTTCAAGCGCTCTTAGCTTCTCTGTATCTGCAAAAACCTGTGCGGCAATAAAGCTCCGGTCGGGACTCCCGTCGGGCCCATAGGCCTCCGGGCCAAGTAGTTCGGTCACTCGCCGGATAACCTCCGGATCGTCGGCCAGGATCTGTTTGGCGCGGTCGTCGGCATAATAGACAGGTATGCCCAGGGTTTCGAAGATCCGCGCAACGGTGGATTTACCGCTGCCGATCCCTCCGGTCAGGCCAATCTTTAGCATCTTGGAATCGTTTTGGAATTAGTCCGGTGAAAAGGTAGCAATTCTTTGGCAATGCATTTTTTGTTAATTTCGCCCGGGAGGAAGCAAGGTCATGGCAAAATTCAGAATGAACCATCAGCGTTCGGGCAGAGGCGGATCGAGTATGATCGCGAAGATCGGCGTCTTGTCGTTTCTGTTGTTTGCCACGGTGTTCGGCTTCTTGCAATTTTCCTCTACCGAATTACCCTGGTGGATGCCGGAACCGACGAAGGCGGAGGAGCGCTTCTTCCTGCCTTCGGCCAACGGGAAGCAGACGGTCATCCATCGGCCGTATTACTCGCTTGCGCTAAAGGAAAATGGCGCCAGCCCTTGCTGGGCAGCTTACGAACTGCGGGCCGATCGTTTTGGTAAACCGGCTAAAGGGCAAGCGGCCGGCGAGGGGGATTGGGTCCAGGCTCCCTTGGCATTGCCGGGCGATCTGGGGTTTGCCCGCCTGTCGAAGAAGGACACGGAGATCCCGGAGAATCAGGTTTGGCAAAGAACGGGAAATTTTCAGCGGATGTGGTCCGTTCTGGCCAGGCAATTGCGGCGCTGGAGCATCGAAGAAGGAATGTTGTATCAGACCAGCGGTCCCTGGTGGAAAAAGAATACAGGGGCAGTACGGCCGGACCGACCAGACGGGTATTTCCGCGTAGCGGTCGATCTGAATGGCCCTGACTTTCGGGGCATCGGGTTCCTGCTGGAAAACGAAGGCCCGATAGAATCTCTCGGTAATCGGATAGTATCGATCGACTCGATCGAAAACCTCACGGGCATCGATTTTTTCGCCGAATTGATGCTGGATAGCCTGGAGGCGCTGATCGAAGGGGAATATTGCCCGGAAGATTGGACCTGGAGCGAACAATAGATCAATAGCAACCATAATTGCACAGAATGAGCAACAAAGAACGTTTCGGACAAACCGTCGAACAGGGTTACACCTTCAAGGGAGATACCATTGTACTCGGCGGAGCCATGCTCGACAAAGAGTGTCTGACCGGCAAGCTGGTCACCCTGCCTCTGAAAACGCTGAACCGGCACGGGTTGATCGCCGGGGCTACGGGTTCGGGAAAGACCAAGACCCTGCAGATCATCGCCGAACAGCTATCGGCTAAAGGGGTCCCCTCCCTGTTAATGGATATCAAGGGAGACCTCAGTGGCGTTGCGGTACCTTCTGCCGGACATCCGAAGATCGATGAGCGTCATGCTCAGATCGGCATCCCCTTTCAGGCATCGGGCAGCCCGGTGGAGTTTTTAACTCTGTCGGAGGAAAAGGGCGCCCGACTACGAGCTACGGTCTTTGAGTTCGGACCGGTCCTCTTTTCGAAGATTCTGGGCTTGAACGACAC
>JAGQXA010000750.1 GCA_020436865.1 Saprospiraceae bacterium
GCCGTTTGCTGGGTATGCGTTCCGCCGCCGATGCCGAGATAGAAGTCGGGATGCGGCAGTTCCAGCTGGTTGAAAAAGACGTCGCTCATCTTCTGATCGTAATGCTGCCCGGTATGCACGATCTTCGATTCGATCGCCGGAATACGGCTAAAGGCTGCGTGCAGCGGCGCTACTTTCATAAAATTGGGGCGAGCGCCCACGACGTTCAGGATCTTCATGAGTTGGTCGGTTCGTTTAGTTTTTCAACGGGCGCCGGCAGGCCGAACAAGCGGCGGTAGTGTTGCTCCAGGCGGCCGAATACGATCTCGCTGGTGAAGTTTGCCAGAAGGTGTTCGCGTACTTTGGCGGATCGCCGCCGATACTCCTCCCGATGGAGGGAAATGTCGAGCAAGGCCCCGGCAATGGCTTGCGGGGAAATTTCCGGCAGGAAGCAGGCTGTGTCCTCATCGAGAATAGTGTCCATGAAGCCTTGCCGGGTGGTGACGATGATCAAGCCCATCATCATCGCTTCGTTGATGGAGTTGTTGTGTCCTTCTCCGCGGTGGCGGGTGGGGTAGCAATAGACGTCGCTGCGGCGATATTCCTCCAGGGCCTCCTCATGCGGTAGGCGGCCCTTTCTGGTCACGCGCAAACCGGCTGTGGGAGATATAGCATCCATCCATTTTGTGAAATCGGAATGCTCATGCCCGACCAGCGTCAGCTCTACCGGCGTCGAAGATGCCGCCAGCCGGCACCCTTCTACCAATTCGAAGACGCCTTTGTCGTGAAAAGCGTATCCGACGAACAACACGCGCAACGCCTCACCGGTTAGCTTTTCTCCCGGATCGTCGGGGATCTCTTCGACCGGCACAAAATTAGGGTGATATCGAGATTCGATCCCCAGTTGCTTACGCAGAAAATGCACGTAAGGTCTTCCCTGGCAAAGCACGAGGGCAGCACGGCGCAGGCAAAAATCGGTCATCGCCCGAAAGAGCGGATTCGTGCCCTGGTACCACTCGACAAATACTCCTGCCTTGATCTCATACACGACGGGCTTGCGAGCCAACCTGCACAACAACACAACGATGAACTCGCGGGGGATCGCACTGCGATACTGCCCCAGCAAGTGGACGGCAGCCGGGCGGTAACGTAGAAGGTCGCGTACAAAAATGAACAGGTCGAGGAAAAAGCGAACGACAAAAAATCCGAAGCGATACTGGCCCCGGACGGTATGGAAAGACGGCACGAACTCCATCGTCTCCGATCGGAAATGCTGCAGGTAGAGACCCATTTTTCGGGTATATCCACCCGTGCCGCCGCCGTAGGCGCCTTCCATGGCTGCCACGACCGGTCCGTACAACAGCACTTTTTGCTTAGCCATAATAATCTTCGTACCAGCGTATGAAACGGGGCAAGCCGACTTCCAGAGGTGTCGACGGCTTGAATCCGACCAGTTGCCGCAAGCCATCGATATCGGCAAAGGTAGCCTCCACATCGCCGGGCTGCATGGGCAACATTTCCATTTGGGCTTTGACCCGCAGGGTGTCTTCGATGATCCGGATGAATTCGAGCAGTTCGACCGGTTTGTTGTTGCCGATGTTGTAGAGCGCAAAAGGCGCCGTAGAAGTATCCGGGCGCGTCAGCGCTGCCTCCGCATCGGCGCCCGGCATTGGTGGTCGGTCGATCAGGCGCACGATGCCCTCGACAATATCGTCGATGTAGGTGAAATCGCGCAGCATCCGGCCATGGTTGAACACCTTGATCGGCCGGCCTTCCTTGATGGCCTTGGTGAATAGCGAATAGGCCATATCGGGCCGCCCGAACGGGCCATATACGGTAAAGAAGCGCAGGCCGGTGGTCGGCAGCCCATACAAATGGCTATAGGTATGCGCCATCAATTCGTTCGATCGCTTGGTGGCGGCGTAGAGGCTGACCGGGTGGTCGACCGCATCGGAGGTCGAGAAGGGCATTTGCCGGTTGAGGCCGTACACGCTCGAACTGCTGGCATAGATCAGATGGTCGATCCGGTGGTGCCGGCAACCTTCCAGGATGTTCAGGAAGCCGACGACGTTGCTTTCCACATAGGCATAGGGGTTGTCGAGGCTATATCGAACTCCGGCCTGAGCCGCCAAATTGATGACCACCTGGAACGCTCCTTCGGCAAACAACCGCTCGCAGCCCGCCCGATCGGCCAGATCAAGCGCAATGAAGCGGAAGCCGGGAAGGCTCGCGCTGGCAACGAGCCGGCCGCGAACGGCATCTTGCCGGGTGATCCCGAGCTCGCGCAAGCGGGCCCATTTTAGTGATGGGTCATAATAGTCGTTCAGATTGTCAAGCCCGGTGACGGTATAGCCCGGCAGTTCCGCCAACCGACGCGCGAGGTGAAACCCAATAAATCCGGCCGCTCCGGTCACAAGTACGTTCATGCTGCTGCCTTTTCGGGAGAGGTTGGTTCGTCTTCGATAAAATAAATGCCGGCAATCGTGTACATAAACCAGAACAGGGCGCTCATGATCCCTTTTCCGGTGAAGCCCATCAGTAGAACGGTGCTCAGCAGAATGATGAGCAGGGTGTGTTCCTGCCGGCGCCCCGACAAGCGATACATCCGGTATTGATAGCGCAAGAGGTAGAACAGATATAACAGATAGATGGCCATGGCGATCAGGCCCATTTCCACCATGATCTCCATGTACATGCTGTGTAAGCCAAGCGCTTTCCCCCGACTATCGACCATGTTAGCGATATTGGGATCGACCGGCATCATGTACTTCTTGAAGTTGGCCTTGTTGTACACGATCTGGGCCATCCCCACCCCCATGCCCCAGGTGTCGATAATGGCGTTCTTTCCGGCCGTCCACAAAGGGATGCGCACATCGGTTTCCACCCCCTGCAAGCGGTTGAACGTGCTGGCTTCGGAAGCGAGGTCGACGAGCTTGCTATTGACCAGCACAAAGGCGATGACCGCCAGGCCAAAGGGTACCAGTCGAACTTTCGTCGACCAATCGGTCATAACCACAAGCAGAAAGGCTGTACATAACACGATGATCCCCAACCCCGTGCGCGAGCCTGTCGCCAAAATGCCGAAGAACAGGAAACCCGCGGCCGCCAGATAGAACAGGTTGTGCAGATCGAAGAGCCGGAATTTGTTCTTGAGGATCAGGAAAATGAAGTAGAGGGCCACCATGCACATTTGCACGGCTGCGTAGTTGGAGTTGTCGGTCATGCCCTGCACGCGCGAAGCCAACTGAAAGAGGTAGAAGTCCGATACCACGATAGCCGTGTTGATCAATACCCCCGCCGCCAACACATTCAGGATCTTGTACATGTGCCGGTAGGTGAGGTTTATGCGCTTGATCGTCACATGGATCAGCAAGAAAAAGACGATCTGCGTGGTACTATTGGCAAAGCCGCCCAGGTTGACATGTTTGCCCATGAGGTACAGCACGATGGTATAGGTAATACCATAGCCGAACATGATATACAGCAGGCGATCGGGGGGAAAGGCAAAGAACCCCTTGCGGCGGATATTGTAGAAGAATCCGAGCAGCAACAACAGAATACCAGCGATCCGGTAAGGCTTGAAGTAGGTGTCGATGCCATAAAGGAACTCCAGTATTCGCTCGAAAGGGGTGAGGAATACATACACATACAGAATGTACAGCAGGATCTTGTTAAGGCTGATCTTCATGCGCTGCTCCGCCTGTCGCTCTTTTGCCTCGTACGGCCTCGAGTTGGTCTTTCAGAAAACGGGCGACGTTCGGCCCGTAGAAGCGTTCGGCCACCCGGCGGGCGTTCTCCACCAGTTGTCGTCGCCGTTCCGGATCATCGATCAGGGCCTGCATGCGACGCCGTACTTCTTCGGGCGAGGGCTCGTCGACCACCTCGGCACAATCGTATTTTTTCAGAAATTTTGTCAGGAACGAATTCTTTGGCGAATGGGCGAAAATGGGTCGGCCCGAGATCAAGAAAGGGATCGTGCGGGTCGGGAAGATCGTTTCGTACTCCGCCTGGGAGTACCCCCCAGTAAATCCGTGGGTCAAGACGCAAACATCGTTGTCCATCAACTCTTTATAAAAATCCTCCTGCTTGACGAAGCCGCGGTAGTCGATCGCCTCGGCATCGATGCCCCGCATCTTCAATTGGGGCTTCAGCACATGCGTGAACATCTTTATGTTGTAGCGCCCTTCCCCCTTCAAGGCTTCGACGAATCGCGCCGTGGCCTCCACGTTCGAGTTGTTGAAATTGCCCATCAACAACAGATCGTAACGCTCTTTCTTCTCTGCGAAATCCCTTTCCGGCGCTTCCGGCCATTCCTCGAAAGTGTGGATCAGCGGCACGAACTTACCCTGTAGTTCGGGGTATCGCTCTTCGTAGTACCCCTGCATGCCCTCACTCATCACGAAAATGTAGTCGGAATAATCGAAGATCTTCGGCTGGATCCGGCTGGCAAAGCGAAAGGCATAAGTATGCGTCGGACGGTTTTCGAGGTAGGTGTTGTGAAAATAGGAGCTAAACCCAAGTCCGTTCCTCTTCGCCACCAAATAGGCGCCGTAGAGGTAGTAGTTGTCGGGAAAAGTACCGATCACATAGTCGCAACGCTCCCGCCTCACAATGCGGTTCATTTTCCACAAGAGATAGGGAAAGAGCATCCAGCGCAACGGCACGAAAAAGCGCTTCCCCTTGCCACGCCAACTGAAGTTGGTGCGCAGGTAGTAGTAGTTGGGGGCGCCCTCCGGCCGTTCGATGCGGCCCTCGAAAAGGATCTGTTCGCCCACCACCGCCATTTCCTCCGGCGTAAAGTTGTTACAGAGCGACTCGGTTACAAAGGCCGCAGCGCCCCGGTTCGGCAAAATGCCGAAGCTGACGAAAAGGATCTTCATGGTCTTTTTTTGGATGCTGGATGCTGGATGCTAGATCCTGGATCTGCTCCCTACGCCACCGTCTTGGCCGCTTTCACCTGCTCTTGTATCCAGGCAAAGGTGCGGGCGAGGCCATCTTTCAGCGGTTCGGTTGGTTTCCAGCCGAGCTCGCGGTGGATGAGGGCATTATCGGAATTACGGCCACGCACGCCCTGCGGGCCCTCGATGTGTTTCTTGTGTATCGTCTTTCCAGCTACGCCGGCAATGATGTCGACCAGCTGGTTGATGGTCACCATTTCTTCGGAGCCGATATTGACCGGCCCGGTAAAGTCGGACTCCATCAGGCGGCGCACACCTTCCAGGCATTCGTCGATGTACAGGAAGGAGCGGGTTTGTTTGCCGTCGCCCCAGATCTCGATCGTGCCACCGTTTTCCGACTCGGCTACTTTGCGGCATAACGCGGCGGGCGCTTTCTCCCGACCGCCCGTCCAGGTGCCCAGCGGACCGAAAATGTTGTGAAAACGGGCCACGCGCACCTCCATGCCGTAGTTGCGGTGGTACGACAGGTAGAGGCGTTCGCTGAACAGCTTTTCCCAGCCGTACTCACTATCGGGCATGGCCGGATAGGCCGAGTCTTCCGAGCATTTGGGATTGTCGGGATCGGTTTGGTTGTACTCCGGATACATGCAAGCCGAAGAGGAGTAGAAGATCTTGTCGACCCCGTGGATGCGGCTGGCCTCTACCATGTTGAGGTTGATGGTAGCCGAGTTGTGCATGACCACGGCATCGTGTTCGCCGGTGAAAATATAGCCGGCGCCGCCCATATCGGCTGCCAGTTGATATACTTCGTTGATCTTGCGATCGAAGAGGGCGTCGCAGACGCGCGGATCGCGCAAGTCGCCGATCACAAAATCATCGGCCTGGTCATTACCGAATTCGTGCGCTTTGAGATCCACCCCCCTAACCCAGTACCCTTCCTCTTTGAGCCGGTTGACGAGGTGGCCGCCGATAAACCCGCCGGCGCCGCATACGATTGCAGTTTTCATGAGATTCTCTTTTATAAGTTCAAAAATGTGGCTAATTCGTGCTGTCAGGCGTTCTGCAAACGCTCGATCGTTGTGGTGATCACCTTTTCCAGTTCGCCGCTATCCTTCAGCTTTTTGATCATGTGGTGCTTACCGCCGTGATACGGATGCAGCCGCACATTATCGTGTCCACGGGCTAAATGCCGGGCGTGGTTGCGGTCCGACCAGTAGTCGGTATCGAAGTAGATGTTGATGATCGGCTTCTCCAAACCGGGCACCTGCCGCAGGT
The DNA here is from genome assembly GCA_020436865.1 of Saprospiraceae bacterium. Taxonomy (GTDB): domain Bacteria; phylum Bacteroidota; class Bacteroidia; order Chitinophagales; family Saprospiraceae; genus JAGQXA01. The sequence goes on from JAGQXA010000750.1 coordinate 6,153, forward strand.
CGTAATAATGGTAGGGCTTCACTGGCGCATTCTTCAGGTACTGGTAGTGCGAGCGAAGATCGAGGTAGCGCAGGCGGTTCTTCCAGTTGGCAAAGGTGGTCGGCGCAAAGGCCATCACCTCGTCGGCCTCCAACAGAATGCCGTACAGGATGGCCGCGTAGCCGCCCATCGAGTTGCCCATGGTCAGGACCTTTCGGGCGCCACTGTCGGCGATCAGTTCTTTCAGTACCGGAATGGATTCGTCAATGCTTTCGGCCAGCCCCTTTAATCCGGCATGGTACCACGATTTATAGAGGTCGCGCACAAAGATCTTTTTGATCCGGTGGGGGTCGACCACCTTCTTAAACTCAAAGAACGGCACGCCCAACCCGATGCCGACCCCCGAAAAGGAGATCAGGACAATATCGGACTCCGGCTCCAGATCGTGCAGGATGGTGACCGATTCGTCTTTCAGTAATTCTTCCGAAAATGGTGCGATCATAATTCCTAACTCTGTTTTTCCTTACTCAAATCCCACATCTCAAATCCCACATCTCATATCTCACTCCTCTGCCTCACCTCACAGGCCTTCTCCAGTATCCGGTCGAGTTCGCCCGATTTCTTCAGGTTTTTGACCAGCAGATGTTGCCCGCCGTGACGGGGGTAGTAGGAGATGTTCGGATGTCCCTTGGCCAGGCGTTCCGAGTGGTTCTTGTCGACCCGGAAATCGATATCGTAGTATACGTCGATCCGGGGTTTGCCGAGGTCTTTCAGCTTGCGCAGGTCGAAGTACTCCGGACTGCGCCGCGGGCAGCTGTAAATGCGCCGGAAGCCTGAAGGCCACCGCATTTCGCGGTAGCGGAACCGGTTCCAGCGATCGAGAAAGGTCAGCGGCGCGAAGGTAATGATCTCGGGGATGTCGCACAATACTCCAAAAAGGATGGCGCCGTACCCCCCTTGACAGTTCCCGATCGACACGACCTTTTCCACCCCACTTTGGCGGATCAGGTCGGAAATGACCCCGGCTGTTTCGTCGATATTGTTGGTCAGGCCACGCAAACCGCCGTGAAAAGAATAGTTGTCGACGTCGCGCACGAACATCTTTTTGACCTGATAATTGCGCAATACGCCCGAAAATTCAAAGGGCGGCGGTTGCCCTTCGGGGCCTTGCCCGGAAAAGCAGATGAATAAAACGTCGGAGGATACGTCAAAGTCGGTCAGAATACCGACTTCGTTGTCTTTCAGTCGTTCACGGGAAAAGGATGCGATCATGGTATTGCTCTTTTTGAAATGCGGGGCGCTCAATCCCAGTCGTAGCGTTCGCCCAGAAGGGCATAGAGTTTTTCATTGTGCGGGGCATAATAGGCGCGAAGCTTTTCGCGCAGGGCCGGCTCCATCGGTTCGTATTGCCGCTGATTGTACACCTTGAGGTTATCCGGCACATGATCGGCAAGGCCGAGGAACTCATACGTTTCGCGCAAAACGGCCATCGGATCGGCAAAGAAGCGATCGCTGTTGATGATCAGGAGTTGCTCGCGGCGAAAGTGGTTGAACCAACGCTCCAGCTGCTCGGCATAGTGCCCGCGGGTTAGGTAGGAGAAGTTCCGGTATTGCTTGCTGTAGTAATGCGGATTGGACAGCATCTTATCGAGTTCGGGCCGCAGGCGATCCTCTTCCAGGTCCATCGCTTCCTCAAAGGTCGCAGCCGTCTCCCAACCCTGGTCCTTTTTCATCTGAAAGTGCGAATAGGCCCGGTCGATCGGATTGCGAAGCATGACGATCAGGCGAATATCCGGCAAATGCCGGGCCATGCGCTCGGCTGCATGGGGGTGCAGGATATAGTACGGAGTGGCCTCGCCGGTCTTGGTCGACCGGTTAGTGGCGATCAGCGGAAAACAAGCCCGATACCACCGGATGCCTTTGCGGTAAAACTGGTCGAAGAAGTGCAGTTGCTTCCGCCACGACATCTTTAATCCAGGATGCCCTTCCAGATAGCGGTACAAGGATGAAGTGCCGCTTTTTTGTACCCCGATGATGATGAAGTCGGGAAGCTTGCGCCAGGAGGCAGTCCACTGATAGATCGTGCCGAAGGCGATCTTCTTCCACCAGGGAGCGGCATTGGGAAATCGTTTGCTAGGCATTTTCCTGCGGATTTTCGGTTGATTGCTTGTCCTTCTTCTTCCGGTATTTCCGGGTGAAGCGGCCCGTGATCTTGCGAACGATCGGCAAGCTGTTCTCCAGTTTGAGGACCACCCAGATCAAATCGCGCCAGCCCACCCGAAACATATTGACCGACTTTCGCGGCACGATCTGGTAAAAGAAATAGAGCGCCAGCACCGTGGAGACCAGATAGGCCACGGTCGAGCCGATGCCGGCCCCGACAATGTCAAAGGGCGGGATCAGGATCAAATACAGGATCATGCCGGCGATGGCGCCGACCCCTTCGATGATGCTCTGCTTGCCCGGATGGCCCGAAGCGCCGAGGAATTTGCTGGTCACGCGCCGCGAAGCCTGGTACGCAAACAAACCCGGCAACAGGATCAATAGCGGAATGTACACGGTATCGTATTCATGTCCGTACAGCCAGGGCACCAACCAATAGCCGGTGGCCGCCAAAACCAGGGTCATACCTCCCACAAAGATGAGCATGGCCCGGTGTACCTGAGCGGTTAGCTGCGCACTCTTTTCCGGATCGTCGGTCCGCGCGATGATGTTGAACATCACCGGGGTGACCGCCTGGGGAAAATATCCGCAAAAGCGAACGATCGAAAAGGCTACGGCGTAAATGCCCAGGAGCGTCGGACTGGCAAAGAACGACAGGATCAACTGGTCGAAACGCTCGTTGGCCAGAGTGGCCATATTGCCCACCCAGGCCTTGATGCCATAGCTGTAGCTCTCGCGGATGAACCCCATGTCGATCCTCAGGCTGGGCCGCAGCTGACGGATCATCACCCACATGACCGCTACGATCGTCACTACCTTCTGCGTAATGATGGCGATGACGGCGCCCTGGATGCCCCACTGTACAACGACCACGAAAATGACGAGAAAAACCACGTTGCCGATGGCATACACCACCGTGATCAGATTGAGCAAACCGAACTGCGAATTACCCTTGAACACCTGTTTGGCAATGGAAAAAACTCCGCTGAGCGGCATCGTCAACAAGATCGGGAGCATAACCGAAGGGGGGATCTCCTTCGCCGTTTGTCCCAGCATCTGATACTTCCACAAAACCCACAAAATGACAGAGATCAGCGCTCCCTTCAATAAGCCGATGAGCAGGCTGGACGTTACTACCTGCCGCGAATCGTACTTTTCAGAACTGATCAGGTAGATCACCCCCACTCCGAACCCAAGGAACAGAATGGGAAGCATGGATTCTCCCATCAGCAGGATGAAGGCATAAATGCCTCGATCCGCCGGTCCCAATATCCTCGCCACGAGGATACTGACCGCGATGGTCAGGGGAAACATCACCAACAAGGTGAAGAAGTTCCCCAGCGATTTGCGTGTTCCGGACAAGGTGTTTTATTTGGATGTGAGATATGGGATATGGGATATGGGATTCGACATGTCTCACCTCCCATATCTCATATCCCACGTCTACCCCCTTACTCGACGCCCAGGAGCTGACGCTGATACTGCGGCATATCCTCGCGGGCCAGGAAGGAGAACGGACTGTTATTGATGAAATTCAGGGGCATGGCAAACGATTGCGGCCGCAGGAA
>JAGQXA010000751.1 GCA_020436865.1 Saprospiraceae bacterium
GAAAATCCGGCCTGTCCGTCGAGGTCGACCTGCCGTAACCGATAGTAGTTCAGTCCGGGCAATGGGTTGCGGTCCCGAAACTGATATTCCCGGGTGGTCGTGGATTCCAGAGCTCCCTCTACCCTACCGATGTGTGAAAATTCCATCCCATCCGTACTCCGTTCGATCTCGAAGTAAGCATTGTTGGTTTCGGTGGCTGTCGACCAATGCAACAGCACCTCTCCCTCCGCTAACTCCCCTTCGAACGATAGCCACTCTACCGGCAGCGGGGCAGCATAGAATTCCATGATGATCAAACCATGCAGAATGTCGGAAGCGATGATCCGCCCGGAGGGCAGATAAGGGTAAACTCCCCAAGACCCATACCAACCAAGGTAGTCCGTATTGTTGGGTTCGGTGTCGTAGTAGGCGACCCGCACGACATTGTCGGGGTTGGAAATATCGAATACCTGTACGCCGTCATGGTAGTAGGAAATGAACACGGTATCTCCCTTTACGAAGGGGTTGTGAGCCACGCTATTGGTATGTAGCGGCGCTAAAAGGGTCGACCGGAAAATATTGCTGGTGGTTACCGTGATATCGGTCAGGTCGGAAACGTCGGCGATCTTGACCCCTTTTCCTTTGGTTTCGTCGCAGAATACCAGATGGTCGCCATCTTTGGTAAGCCAACTGCTATGGTTATATCCCTTTTCCGGATAGGTCGTTAGTGTGCCGAGTAAGGTGGGGGAAGCGGGGGAAGACATCTTGTAAATGTACAGCCCGGTATTTCCATGCGAAAGGTATGCGGTGTCGTTGCGAACGAAGAGGTCGTGGCTGTAGCCGCCGGTCATTTGTGGGGCTGCGATCAGGGAAGGGGCGCCCGGAACGACCAGGTTAAAGATGAGCAGGCCGGAAGGATTGGCATTGCTCCCCGTGACATACAGCCGATTGTATTCCTCATCGATGAAGATGTTATGGCAGCGATTGAAATGAGTATTGGTCTGATTGACCAACACCACGGAGTCGGGCAGGTACTGTAAATCGAAGATCATCAGGCCCTCCGTCCCTTCGTCGGCCACCGCGTAGGCGTAGTGGGAGAAAGTCTTGATATCACGCCAAATGCTCTGGTTGCCGCCGGCAAATTCGTCGATCAGTACCGGGTTGCTTGGATTGGTGATGTTGAAGAAATGAATTTTTTCGATAGACCCGATAATGGCATACTCGTTTCCATTTCCATCGGTATAGCCCCAAATATCGCTATAGGCTCCGCCGGCACGCAGGGGTAGCGTGTTGTCATCCCATTGACCGATCATTCGCATATTCAGGGAATCCTGGGCGTAACTGCTGAGCGCAAAACATCCCCAAAAACAAAAAGCCAAAACCGATTTCATAGCTTCGAAAATTTACTGCAAAAGGAAATCTGGTTTGGGGCCACATCCTTGCCGGGAATGCCGTAACTTTAAGATGATCAGCATCTGCGGAAGGAAGAGAAAGAACGATCTTCCTGTAAAGGAAAGAAAAAATACAAAAAATATGTTCAATGAAAGAGCAGATCATCCGACACCTGAGCCGAGATCCGGTACTTCGGCCAATAATTGACAAAGTGGAGTATCCCGAACCTTCCCAAAGCGACGATATTTACGGCGATCTGCTGGTATCGATCATTTCCCAACAACTTTCCGGAAAAGCGGCCCGCACGATACACGATCGCTTTCTCGATCTATTTCCCTATCGCGACCCCTCCCCAGACCGCGTCATGGCCTTTGACTTGGAAACCCTGCGGTCGGCGGGCCTGTCGCGGCAAAAGGCGACGTATGTGCAGAACGTCGCAGCCTTCTTCGCCGACGGCGCCGGGAGCCGCAGTTCTTGGGAGGATATGATGGACGAAGAGATCGTGAGCATACTGACCGGCATCAAGGGCGTCGGGCGATGGACGGTACAAATGATCCTTATGTTTTCACTGGATCGGCCGGATGTATTCCCGATCGACGATCTTGGAGTGCGGCAGGCCATGATCGAACTGTACGGTTTGCAGGAAACGGGGAAGGAGCTTCGCTCCAGACTGGAATCGACCGCCGAGCCCTGGCGACCATATCGCAGCGTTGCCTGCAAATATCTGTGGCGCCACAAAGACAGCTAACCTACTTGGCGTTGCTGTTCTTGAGATTCAAGATGTTTCCCATGTGATAGCAAGTTCGGCAACGGGGTTCGTAGAGGTCCTTCTCCCCCAATACCACGGTATCATCATCGGAAGAAAGGCGATAGGAATGAGTAGCCAGATTACCGCAGTGTTGACAGATAGCGTGAACCTTGGTGATATACTCGGCTACCGCCAACAGATCGGGCATCGGACCGAAAGGTTTGCCCCGGAAATCCATGTCGAGGCCTGCGACAATGACGCGTTTGCCGACCAAGGCTAGCTGCTGACATATTTCGGGCAAGCCGCTATCGAAGAACTGGGCCTCATCGATGCCGATCACCGAATACCCTTCCGATAGTTCCAGCAACCGGTGCGAGCCGTCAATAGGTACCGCGAGAATAGAATTCTCATCGTGGGAAACCACATGAGAACTGTCGTAGCGCGTATCGAGTTTCGGCTTGAAGATCTCGGTTTTCTGATTGGCGATCTTGGCTCGCTTCAACCGGCGAATGAGCTCTTCCGTTTTGCCGGAAAACATGGAACCGCAGATAACTTCGATCCATCCGCTGCGTTGTCCTTTAAAATGTGGTTCGAGAAACATGCAAGTATGAATGAGCAGGATCAGTGTGAAGGCTGCCTGAAATTAACTACATTTACACTAAATTCAAATCTGTTTGGCGGAGGAAAATCACCCGACGCTAAAAGTACCAATCTAAATCGATTATGGATCTGCAAAAGGCCAAAATCCTTCTGGGAAAAATCAACGCCCTCTATACCAGCATGAGTGCCGATGCGGGAAACATCGCAGACATCGAAAAAGACCTGATGCGCTCCTATTTGCGCCAGCTATACGAGCTGTTTCTCGACGGAACGGCAGAGCAAGGAAAAAACCAATCCACCCGTTCCTCCGCCGACGTCGAGGTGATCCGCCCTTCTTCGAAACCGTCGACGACTACCCGTACGAACCCTCCGGCCGATCAACCTCCTTCCGAACCGGTCAGAGCGACTCCCATACCGGAAAAGACCAGCCCGAAGCAGGAAGTTTATCAGGCGCCTCGGATCATCGATCTTCCCGATTCGTTGAAAGACCTGACCGAAGAAGAAGCGCCCGCGCCGAAGACCGTTTCGAAGCCGGCGCCCGAACCAGAGGTCGTAAAACCGGAGAAGGCGGCATCCAGCGAAGGTGGGGATGAACTGGAAAATCTGTTTGAGCAACCGCAAGCCAAGGAGCTGTCGGACAAACTCAGTGAGTTGCCAATACCCGACCTGACCAAGGCGATGGGGCTCAATGAAAAGGTCTTTACGATCAATGAACTGTTCGGCGGTGATCAGGAAGCCTTCAAGGCCACGATGCAATCCTTGAACCAGTTGCAGTCGTTCGAACAAGCCAGGGATTTTCTGCTCCATGGCGTAGCCCGGCAGTTCGAATGGGCTGCCAAAGAAAGGAAAAAGAAAGCCAAGGCCTTCGTAAAACTCGTACGCCGGCGTTATTCATAGGGCCGCCCGTTTGTAGCCCTGCCAAAGAACCGGTTCCGGACGAATGGCCGTAGGACCGACTATGGAGACCAGTACGTCTCCGGTTTCGACCTCATCGTGTGGGCCGGGTGAATTTTCTTTATTGCACAGATTAACAGAACTTGTTCATGCGAAGAATAGCTGTATTGACTTCCGGTGGCGATGCACCCGGTATGAATGCTTGTATTCGGGCGGTGGTCCGCACGGGCCTTCATCACGATCTGCAGGTCGTCGGCATCCGGCGAGGATATGCCGGGATGATCGACGGAGACTTTTGGGAAATGGATGCCCATTCGGTCAGTAATATCATTCAACTCGGCGGCACGATCCTGCAGTCGGCCCGCAGCGAGGAATTTCGCACCGCAGAAGGCCGCAAGATGGCTTATCAGCAATTGAAGAAGAGGGGGATCGAAGGAGTGGTGGCCATTGGCGGCGACGGTACCTTTACCGGAGCGAATATTTTTATGAAAGAGTATTCCGATATCGCTTTTGTTGGAATTCCCGGTACGATCGATAACGATCTATACGGCACCGATTTCACGATCGGCTACGATACGGCCATTAATACGGCCATGAATGCGATCGATAACATCAAGGATACGGCCAACGCTCACAACCGCCTGTTTTTTATCGAGGTGATGGGGCGCGATGCCGGCTTTATCGCGCTGCGAAGCGGCATTGCCACGGGCGCGGAAGCGGTGCTCATTCCAGAGAGCAAAACAAACATCGATCGCCTCATTGACACGCTGGAGTACAACTTCAATCGGAAGAAAACCTCGAGCATCGTGGTAGTCGCCGAAGGCGACGATGCCGGCGGAGCGTTCACGATCGCCGAAAAGGTGAAACAAAAATTCAACCACTACGATATTCGGGTGACGATCCTGGGGCACATTCAACGGGGCGGTCGGCCCACCTGCATGGAGCGGGTCTTGGCCAGTCGTCTGGGGATGGAGGCCGTGAGGGCGCTCTTGCAGGATATGAAAGGCGTGATGGTCGGTGAGCAGTGTAGGAAGATCGTTTATACGCCCTTCGAAAATGCGATCAAGCATCATCAGGAGATCAATCCGATCTTGCTGGAAATGGTCGAGATCCTTTCGTGATCCGATGGTGTTATACCATTCAAAAGAATCCTATGGCGACGCCAGGCAACAGATGGAAAGAGAGTTTGCGGCTTCCCCTCCAGTTTATCGGACTTTTGTGGGCTATACATCTATTTCAGGTGATCACCCGGATCGATCTCGGTTTTCTGGGGATCTATCCGCATAAGGTGATCGGCCTGAAGGGAATTTTGTTTGCACCGCTGGTCCATGCCGACTGGCAACACCTCATTTCCAACTCAGTGCCCTTTTTGGTGCTGACCATTATTCTGCAATTCTTCTATCGACGGGTCGCTATCCGGAGTTTCCTCATGATCTACTTCCTGACCGGTGTCGCAGTTTGGCTATTTGGCCGGCAGCAGGTCTTTCACATAGGCGCGAGCGGGGTGGTCTATGGGTTGGTGGCCTTTGTGTTTTGGAGCGGCGTCTTCCGTCGCAGTTTGCAATCGATCGTCCTGGCGCTGATCGTCACCTTTCTTTACAGCGGCTACTTCATGGGAATCTTGCCCAATCAGGAGGGGATTTCCTGGGAAAGCCATTTAATGGGCGGGCTGGTCGGCATTTTTACTTCGTATTGGTATCGCGAGGAGATCGAGCAGGATGAATTACCGGAGAAACCCTCCTGGGAAGAGGATTCGCAGGAAGAAGGGCGCTACTTCCTGGACCGAGATGCTTTTGAGAAAACCAAGGAGCAGCGTCGCCAGGAACGGGAAGACGACCAGGGGCATTCGGGCGGTGGCTGGTTCTCCAACCATACCTAGCCAGGAGAGAGCACGAGATCGAATTCAGGCGTCGGAGAGGCTGCGCAGAAAGCCTTCGATACCAGCCTGATTGAGGCGTTGAAGCAGGCTCCGGGCTTCCTCGCGATTGGAGTAAGCCCCGAGGATCACTTTATAGACTGTTTTTCCTCCCGATTCAAGAATGCTGACCACAACCGGCGCGCCAAACTGGCGTTCCAGCTTTTCTGCCTGTTCCAAGACATTCCCGTATTCGGCGAAAACGCCGATCTGCACTCCCCATCCATGCGGGGCCTGTTTGCTCACGCTGAAGCGAAAGAGGCCTTGCCCGGATTGGATCGTAGTGGTCACCTCGTCGACGCGCGGTGGGGTACGGGTTTCCCGTCGGCGCATCGCCTCCGCCACGGCCCGATCGGCGTTGACCCGTCCATATCCGTATTTCTCCGAATGGCCATTGACGTATTCCCAGGGTTGCCCGATCTTGTCGGCGGTGCTTTGCAGGATCTCTTTGACTTCCCGGGCAGTAAGATCGGGGTTGACGGAGAGTAGAAGAGCACAAATGCCAGCCACCAATGGGCAAGAACTGGAAGTGCCCCCGAAATGCTTGTATCGGTCGCCGCGCGACCGTCCGTCGGCCCAAAAGCGGAAGTCGCCGATACCCCGTTGAGTGGTACCCTGGTCCCACCAGGCGCGGGCGGCAATAATGGGCCAATCGCCATTGGAAGGAGCGCACACGGACAATTCCCGCCCCCGGTTGGAATAGGAAGCGTGCTGGTCTTTGCTGGTGCTGGCTCCGACCGCGATCACATCGGGATGGGCCGCGTAGAAGTTCAGAAAATCCCGGTCGTCGTTTCCCGCTGCGAAGAGGATGATGCAGCCTTTACCGTTGCGGCCCTCGCGGGCCGCTCTGGCAATAGCCTGCTCCTTCAGCGGGCTAAGACTGAAATTGGGGTCAGTAGTCCCCCAGCTACAGCTGATGATGTCGGCCCCGTTCTTGACGCAATAGTCGAACATCTGTTCAGTAGCACGCAGGCTGAAGGAGGTTCCGCTGACCGGCATGAACTTGGCATTGGGAGCGGCGCCTACGATGCCCGTTCCATTAGACGAGGCCAATGCCACGCTGGCACAAGGGGTGCCGTGTGTAAACTGCGGATCGCCCTGCAGGATCCGGGAAGA
>JAGQXA010000752.1 GCA_020436865.1 Saprospiraceae bacterium
CCTCTGACCACCTTCGAATTTCACAACTACTCTTCTCCCAGGTTCGTGTGGATCTCGACCGGGTTGTGGAGGGTGCGGTGCACCGGGCACTTATTGGCGATCTCCAGCAGGCGCAGGCGCTGGGTTTCGTCGAGTTCGCCGCGGAGGTAGAGGATGCGGTTGAAGTGGTCGATCTTGCTATCGGGTTTCTCGGCATGCTCGGAATCGGAGGCGTGGTTCTTTTCGTGATCGAGCTGTACGGTCACCTCGCGGAGATCCCAGTTCTTGCGGCGTGCGTACATGTGCAGGGTCATGGCCGTACAAGCTCCGAGGCCGGCGGTGACCAGTTCGTAAGGCGAAGGTCCGTAGTCGTTGCCGCCCACCGACTCGGGCTCGTCGGCGGTCAGTCCGTGCCGGCGCACCATGATCTCGGTCGTGTATCCCTGCGATCCCAGGCGCACGGCCACCTGTCGTTCGACGTCGAGTTCCGCTTTGGCCGGCAGATCGAGATAGCGGTTGGCCCAGGCGGCGATCATCTCTCCGGCGTATTGAGAGTCGGCCTTGTCGGAAAGCAGGTGGTCGGCGCCGTCGAGGCTGATGAAGCTCTTGGGATGCCGGGCTGCATCGTAAAGCGTGCGGGCGTTGTCGACCGGCACGGTGAGGTCTTGCGGAGAATGCAGGATGAGCAGTGCGCGGCCCAGCTCCCGTAGGTTGTCCAATTGGGAATTTTGGCGGATATCTTCGAGAAAGCGGCTCTTGACCTTGAACTTGCTGCCCGAAATACGGACCTCGGCAGATTCGCCGGCCAGCATTTTCTCCAGTTTGCCCTGCAGCAGATGTTCGATCTGGGCCGGCCCGGCCGGTGCGCCGATCGAGGCGACGGCCTTCACGGAAGGCAATTGGGCCGCCGCGGCCAGGACGGCGGCGCCCCCCAGCGAATGTCCGATCAGCAGCCCCGGCGCCCGGTAGTTCTCTTCGAGAAAGTGAGCGGCGGCGCGGAGGTCTTCCACATTCGAGCTGAAATCGGTTTCCGCGAAATCGCCTTCGCTGTCGCCGAGCCCGGTGAAGTCGAAGCGGAGCACGGCGATGCCGTTCACATTGAGCGCCCGGCTGATCTGCTGCACGGCGGTATGGTTCTTATTGCAGGTAAAGCAATGAGCGAAAATGGCAAAGGTATGCGGATGCTGATTGACCGGCAGTTCGAGGCTGGCCGATAGTTCGTAACCGTTGCGGTTGGTGAAGGTGAGGAGCATATCGGTTGTTTGTTGTCGGATGTTGGATGTTGGTCTGCCAAGATCCAACATCCAACATCAAAGATCCAGATCAAAATCGCTTTCCCAGAGTAAACCCGAGCAGCAAGATGGCGCCCTGTCCGACCTCTTCGCCTTCCGTCTGCACATTGATCTCTAGGCCGAAGCCGAGGGAGGGGGCAAAAAGCCAGGAGTCATTTCCGAAGGTGAACAGGTAGCCGGCCTCGGCGGTGGGCTGCAGCACGACGATGTCGCTGGTACCTTCGGCCAGAAGGTTGCCGTCGTCGTCGAGGTCTTGCCAGTCGATCTGGTTGAACCAAAGGTCGGAGCGGGCGCCGAAGAACCAGTTTTGGCGGCCTTCGCCCAGATAGAAGCGGTAGCCCAGGGTGCCGCCGAATCCGCCGCCGCGCTCGTCGTCCCATTCGCCCAGGTCGCGGTGACGCACCCAATTATAACCGGCCCGCAGGTGTAAGGCATGGTGGTCGTCGAAGCCGCGTTCGAGGCGGATGCCGGGGAGCAGGCCCGTCGGATAGGCCTGGAATTCGAAACTGAGGTCCCAGCTCTTTCCCGACTGACCTGTGGCCAGCAGAGGAAGAAGCGACAGCAGGACGCCCGGAAGAAAAATACGGATCTTCATGAGCAGTTAGGTTTGGGTTGGGAAATTCAACTGGCGTCAAAAATAAGAAGCCCGGCCGTGATTTTTGTTTCGCGGCAGGTCGTTTTGCAAAATGGGTAATTTTAACTATTATTGACGGCTTTCACCCATCAACTTCCATGCCTTTGGAAAACGGACCGAACCTCGAGGCGCAACTGCGTGCCCGGCAAGTGGAGCTGGAGTTTAACCCGGATGAGCTCGATCGTTTTCCCCGGGATCAACCATTCATATTGCTGGCCAACCAACTATTGGAGGGCGTCGATGAGCTCATCCTGTTGAAATTGACGGAGGCCTTCGGCGAACGATTTGTTCTGTTTCCCACCTCCCAGTCGGTTTTCAAGGAATTCAGCGATCGCTTCTTGCCAGGTGTACGCCAGTTTTTGCAGGCTGGCCGCCCGGTCGACTACTTTAGTCAATTGGTGGAAGCCCTGGGCGAGGCCGATCCGGCCGGTCGTTCAATGGGGCTCATCGTCGATTTTTCCGGAGGGAAGTTGCGTGAGCGACGGCGGGCGCGTTGGTTGAACCGGCTTCTGGATACCCTGCGCGATTTCGGCTTACCGATCGTGCCGGTGCGGCTCTACGCCGAAGACGGGCGCCCGACCGGTGGCATGGGTGGCCGCCTGATGCAGCGTTGGCTGAAGCCCGGACCGGTGCGCATCGTCGTGCGCATCGGCACGCCGATCAGGGCTGATGAACAGCGGAAGTTCGAGAGCCGCGATCGCTTCCGGCGTTTCGTGCAGTCCAAACTCTTTGCGCTGGGGTCGCCCCTGGAAGTGCGCCGCTTCTTCGTCCGCCAACGCGTTGCCAAACCCGAGGAGCCGGAACCGTTAGGCGACCCGGTAGCTCCGGAATTGCTGGTGCAGGACATCAAGAATCTGACCTATGGCAATCTCATCGCTTCTCAGGGGGAGTTCGATCTGTTTGTCGCCAGCGCACTTGAGATCCCGAATGTGCTGACAGAGATCGGGCGCTTGCGCGAAAGCACCTTCCGGCAGGTAGGCGAGGGCACGGGCAAGGCGCTCGACCTCGACGAATACGACCTTTACTACCACCAGTTGATCATGTGGGATCGCGTCAACGAACGCATCGTCGGAGGATATCGCATGGGGATGGGCGACGAGATCTTCTCGAAGTTCGGGGCCGACGGTTTTTATATTTCCAGCCTCTTCAAGATCCGCGAAGGCTTCTATCCGATCATGCGGCAGTCGGTCGAACTGGGGCGCTCGTACATCGTTCCGGAATACCAGCGCAAGCGGTTGCCCCTGTTCCTGCTGTGGAAGGGCATTCTGTTCTTCTTGTTGCGCAACCCGCAATACCGGTATCTGTACGGGCCCGTGAGCATCAGTAAATACTATTCCGAGATCTCGAAGGGGTTGATCGTGGCCTTTCTCGAAAAATACTATTTCGATCACGAGTTGGCGGCGTTCCTGAAGCCCCGCAAACCCTTCAAGGCGCGGGTGGAAAAGGTCGATATCGGGCTATTGACCGAAAGCTTGGGCAATGAGATGCAGGTGCTCGACAATTTCATCGAAGACATCGAGCCTGAGCACTTGCGCATGCCGGTCTTGTTGCGGCAGTACGTCAAACTCAACGCCCGTTTCATCAGCTTCAATGTCGATCCGAATTTTTCCGATGTGCTCGACGGCTTTATCATTCTCGATCTGCAGGAAGTGCCCTACGCGATGATCGAAGCGTTGAAGAAGGAATCCTGATCGGCTACAAACAACTTCCATGATCCGTACCCTGCGCGCCGTTTACCGTTTTTTTGCCTTTATCGTCCTGACCTCGATCTATCTGCTTCCCATGATGATCCATGCCCTTTTTCGCAAGGACGAGATGGGATATATCCTGAAAATGCGGATGCGTTGGGCGCATCGCTGCATTCCGGCGCTTGGAGTGCGAATGGATGTAAGTGAGCCGCCCCGTTCGGGCGGCCCGTACATCTTCATCGGGAATCATCGCTCGTATTTCGATCCGATAGCCGTCCTGCACTATGTACCAGTCATGCCGGTAGCCAAAGCAGAGGTGGGGCGCTGGCCGTTCATTGGGTTTGCGGCGCGGGTTTCAGGAGTATTGTTCGTCAAGCGGGAGAGCGCCCAAAGCCGCCGGAACGCCCTCGAAGGCATCGAGCACATGCTGCAAAAAGGGCATTCCATCCTTATCTATCCGGAGGGGACCACCCATATCGACCCCCAGGTTCGGGCTTTTCGTCCCGGCGCCTTTCGGGTGGCCGCCCGGCTCGGCGTACCGGTGGTGCCCCTGGCTATCGAGTACAGCCGCTGGTCGGACGCCTGGATCGGCAAGGATACCTTCCTGCCGCATTTTTACCGTACCTTTGGTCGCAAGAGGATCTATCTGAAAATGCGCTTCGGAGAGCCGGTCATGAGCGACGACCCACGAGTGCTCTTAGAGACTTCGCAGTCGTGGATCAACGAACAGCTGGCCGGCCTGCAGGGTGAATTCGGCCTATCCGACGCGACTTTGAACCCAAACCATTGATGCCATGAACTCAAAACTCCGCGCTGTCTGGCGGGTCTTCCTCTTCTTTGGGTGGACGTTCTGGACTTTGATCGTGATCCTGTTTCGCTCCTCTTTGCGAAGGCTGGATATTCCCGGCGGACTCGAGTTGCGTCGCAACTGGGCCCGGGTGGGCACCGATCTGGTAGGGCTGAAGGTACAGACCAACGGACTTCAGGATGGCGGCATCCCTTGTATCTACATCAGCAATCACCGTTCCTACGCCGATCCGATCATTGCCTTGCGGGAAGTGAAGGCCTTTCCCGTGGCCAAAGAAGAATTTCGGAACTGGCCGATCATCGGTTTTGCGGCCTACATGACCGGTATCCTCTTCGTCAAACGGGAGCAGAAGAGCAGCCGCCGTGCCACCCTCGACGGCATGGCCGAGGTGTTGAAGCAAGGCCATTCCATTCTCATCTATCCGGAAACCAAGACCCATAACGAGCCCACCACGATCCCTTTCCGATATGGCTCTTTTCGCCTGGCGGCTGAGCTGGGCGTGCCGATCGTGCCGATCGCAATCGACTACAGTTTGCGCACTAACGCCTGGATCCACCGCTATACCTTTGTCGGGCACTTCCTCCGCAATTTCGGCCGCAAGAAAATTCCGGTGACCGTTATTTACGGCCCTCCTTTCCGCCACGACGATTTCGAAACGCTGCTGTCGCAGTGTCAGGCCTGGATGGATCAGCACCTGCTGGAAATCCAGGAATCCTATCGCGACACCTATCATCAGCC
>JAGQXA010000753.1 GCA_020436865.1 Saprospiraceae bacterium
GACTTCTTCACAAAATCCCAGCCTTCGTCATCCTTTACGGAGGCGCCCATGAAGTTTTTCATCTGTTCGAAGGAAATATGCGGCGGGATCACGAATACGTTCGAGTCGGTGACCACCTCCAGAACCGCCGGCCGGTCGGCGGAGAGCGCCGCGTCGATGCCGGCGCCGATATCTTCGGGTTTGTCCACATATACCCCTTTCAAGCCCAGCAATTCCGCGTATTTGGCATAAGGGAAGGCCGGTACGTCCTGCGAGGCGTCGTATTTGGGATCGCCGACCATGACGCGCTGTTCCCAGGTCACCATACTGAGGTCTTTGTTTTCGAGCACCACCACGACCAGGCGCGGGTCTTTCCAGCGCTTCCAGTATTTGGCGATGGTGATCAGTCCGTTGAGCCCGAGCATTTGCATGGCGCCGTCGCCTACCAGGGCGAGGGCTACCCGCCCGGGGAAGGCAAATTTGGCCGCGATGGCGTAGGGCACTCCCGGGCCCATGGTCGCCAGGGTACCGGATAGCGAGGCCTTCATGCCTTCGCGAACCTTGATGTCCCAGGCATACCAGGCGGCGCTGGTGCCGCTGTCGGCCGCGAGGATGCAGTTATCGGGCAGGCGTTCCGACAATTCCCAAAACAGTCGTTGGGGGTTGATCGGGTCGGCGTCGATTGCGGCGCGCTCTTCGACGACCTTCCACCAATCTTCGACCTCTTCGACGATCTCTTCCTGCCAGGAGCGGTCTTCTTTGCGCTTCAGTAGAGGGAGGAGTTCCTGCAAGGTGTGTTTGGCGTCGCCCTCCAGATTCACTTCCATGGGATAGCGCAGGCTCAGCATGGCAGGGTCGATATCGATCTGTACCCCTTTGGCCTGGCCTTCTTTCGGCAGGAACTCAGAATAGGGAAAACCGGAGCCGATCATGAAGAAGGTATCGCATTCGGCCATCAGCTTCCAGCTCGGCTTGGTACCCAGCAGTCCGATAGAGCCGGTCACGTAGGGAAGTTCGTCGGGCAAGACGGTCTTGCCCAGCAGCGCTTTGGCGACTCCCGCTCCGAGCAGCTCGGCCACCTGCCTGACTTCCCGGGCGGCATCCATAGCGCCTGCGCCGATCAGAATGGCTACCTTTTTCCCCTCGTTCAACACGGCGGCGGCCCGCTGCAGTTCGTCGGTAGGCGGCATCTTGCGGGAAGTGGTATGGCCGATGCCGGTAAACACCGAGCCGTGTATACGGGGCGGCGCCTCTACCGCCTGCATCTCCTGCACGTCGTTGGGAATGACCACGCAAGTCACACAACGCTTGGCTTTGGCGATGCGCATCGCCCGGTCCAAGGCGGTGCGCATCTGCACGGGGGTCGACACCAATTGGAGGTAGTGATGGGCCACGTCTTTGTACAGACTTTGCAGGTCGACCTCTTGCTGATAGCTTCCGCCGAGCGCCATGCGCGATTGCTGCCCGACGATGGCCACCACGGGCTGATGATCCATTTTGGCATCGTAAAGCCCGTTCAGCAGGTGAATGGCCCCCGGTCCGGAAGTAGCGAGGCAGACGCCGACTTCGCCGGTGAACTTCGCGTGCGCACAGGCCATAAAGGCGGCCATTTCTTCATGCCGCGTTTGTATGAAATCCATCTCGCCATCGGCCCGGCCCAGGGCTCCCATGATGCCGTTGATCCCGTCGCCGGGATAGCCGTAGATTCGCTGGACGCCCCATTGATGGAGGCGATTTATTAAGAAGTCAGCCACTGTTTTTGCCATGATCTTTTCTTTTTTGAGGGCGCTTTTTTTTTGGCCCATTCGCTATTTCTTGGGTAACGGAGCAGTTCCGGACATGTTCGATGCTTCGGCGATCAGTCGTCGATCTCGACCAGGGGCAATCCGGTCGACGGATCCATCCGGCGGATCAGATGGGCCGGGGTTTCCTCCAGGATCAGTTCGAGGGTCGGTTGCACGGATGCCGAGAGCAGATGTCCGCCGTGTGCGGTACCGTTCCGCTTGCCTACCACTACATGCGCATGGATCTTGGGGCTATTGTCCAGCAGGGCGATATCGCCGGTCAGTGCCAACACTTCGACCTGCTCGTCGATGAGGATCTCCTCATAATCTTGCTTTTCGAAATTGAAAAAACCCAGTTTCACCCGGCTGAACGCCCCGATGGCCGTAAAATGGCCGGCGGAAAGCGCTTTCTTGGAGGCAAAGCTTTCCAGCTCGTCCAGCACTTCGTCGCCGGGATCGAAGATCAGCGCATAGGTTTCCGAGCCCTTTTCAGTCAGCAATTTATAGTTCATCTTTTCGGTTTTTATTGATGGAAATCGTCTCCGCGAGCGTAGAGCGGGCGGAGTATGTTTCTGTCGTTCGCCATGGCTACCTTATTCCGAATAGGCGACGGTGGTCAGCAGGGCATTTTCCGCCTGCCGGCTATCCAGTCGCGTATGCTGCAGCACGATGGGCACGTCGGACACGAACACGCTGGAATAGTCCGTTTCGGGTGGGATCGGTTCGGGATCCTGCAGGTCGTTGAAATGCAAGTGCAAGCTGCGCCTAGCCGGCACCGTCAGCCGGTATGGGCCGGCCGGCCGGCGATCGGAAAAGAAGATCGTGATCTCCACCTGCGCATCCTGCTCGCCGGCATTGAGGATGCAGGCGGCCTCGTGACTAAGCATTTGCGGTTCGGGGCCGTGGCTTCCGGCAGGGATATATCCTTCGGGGATGGCCCATATTTTTCTTCCGAGTTTCATGATCGTGGATTTGGTAATTCTTCAAAAGAGATCTGCAAACGCCCGGCATGTCGAAGCATCTCTGCGAAGTGCAAAGGCCTGCGGCCGGTTTGCTGGACGATCTGTTCGCGGCAGCTAAATCCGTCGGTGAGGAGATAGGTTGCCTCGCCCGCCTCGCGGACGGCAGGCAACAGGACGCGTTCGCCGGCCTGCACCGACACTTCATGCCGGCGACCACGGCCGTAGCCGAACGGCCCGGCCATTCCGCAACATCCGGTGTCCGGACAGGCCGTTTCAAGGCCCATCCGCGTAAGCAGGGTCTGTTCGTGCTTCAGATCGCCCAGAGCCTTTTGATGGCAGTGGCCATGCAACAGCGCCTTGCCTTCCAGGGCAGGCGGAACGTATCCTTCTGCTTTTTCCGCGAGGAATTCCGCCAGGGTATAGGTCGACCCCTGCAGCCGTCGCGCTCTTTCGTCGTTCGGGAACAGGTTGATCAACTCGTCCCTGAACACCGACCAACAGCTTGGTTCGAGCACGACGAGCGGAACGCCTTCTTCTATTTCCCGCCGCAAGACCTCCAGGATGTGTTGCAGCCGCCTAAGCGCCGTTTCCAACATGCCGAAGTCGTACAATGGACGGCCGCAGCAAAGGGGCTGGTCGGGCACCAGCACCTCGTACCCGGCCTCGGCCAGCACGGCAGCCCCGGCCTTTAGAATATCGGGCAGAAAGTAGTTGTGAAAGGTGTCGGCCCACAGGAGCACCCGGGGCCGGTCGCGCCCGGCGGCTGGGTCGGGACGGTTCTTTCGCCACCAGCGCACGAAGTTTTGCCGGGCAAAACGCGGCAGGGCCCTTTCCGGGCTGATCCCGCCAAGCCGCTTGACCAGCGCGCTCAGCCCCGGCGTTTGGGTGAAGAAATTGGCCAATCCGGGCAAACGCGTGGCCAGGCGGGCCACCCGGTCGATCTTCCCAAAGAAGTGGGCCTCGGCCGGCCGGCGGTGGTGCTGGTAGTAATGGGCCAGGAATTCGGCCTTGTAGGTGGCCATGTCGACACTCACCGGGCATTCACCTTTGCAGCCCTTGCACGACAGACAAAGATCGAGCGCTTCCTTGGCCGCCTCGTTGTCCCAACTGCCGGGAATGATCCCGCCTTCCATCATTTCGAAGAGAAGCCGGGCCCGGCCGCGGGTGCTGTGTTTCTCCTCCATCGTCACCTGATAGCTGGGGCACATCGTTCCTTCCTCTTTCCGTCGGCATTTACCTACGCCGACACAGCGCATGGCCGCCCGCGAGAATTGCCCCTGGTCGTCGGGAAATTGGAAAAAGGTGTCCGGTTCCTTCGATGGGTACTGCTCTCGAAGGCGCAGGTTTTCCGTACGCGAGAAGGGGCGGACCACCTTACCGGGGTTCATGCGTCCTGCCGGATCCCAGATCGCCTTGAACTCGCGGAACGCCTCCATCAGTTCGGTGCCGTACATCTTCTCCAACAGATCGGCCCGGGCCTGCCCGTCGCCGTGTTCTCCGGAGAGGGAACCTCCGTAGTCCAGCACCAGATCGGCGGCTTCGGCAGTGAAGCGCCGGTATTGCTCGATGCCCTCCGCGCTGCGCAGGTCGAAGTTGATCCGGCAGTGGACGCAGCCCTGTCCGAGGTGTCCGTACAGGGCAGCTTCGTACCCGTACTTGTCGAAAAGCGCGCGCAGATCCTGCAGGTAGGAGCCGATCTTTGCCGGCGGCACCGCGCTGTCTTCCCATCCCGGCCAGGTATCGTCCATATCCGGCACGAAGGCGGTGGCGCCCAGGCCGCTTTCGCGAATTTCCCAGATCATCTGCTCCTCATGGGCATCTTCGAAAAGGCTGATATCCGGGCTGCCCTCTTGCTGCTGCAGGTAGGCCTTGAGCCGGGCCGCCTGCTCTTCGGCCTGCTTTTTCGATTCGGCCCCGAATTCCACCATCAGCCAGCCTTTGCCCTCGGGCAGCAGGCTTAGATCCTCGGTGTTCAGTCCTGTTTTCTTCATATAGCCGATGAGCTTCCGGTCGATCCCTTCCAGACCGATCGGCTTGTGCTCCAGGATACCCGGAACATGGCGTCCGGCGCTATAGATGTCGGGATAACCCAGCACCATCAGCAGCCGGTGGGCCGGATCGGGTACGAGTTTGATCGTGGCCTCCAGAACGCTCACGCAGGTGCCTTCGGTACCCACGAGGGCCTTTGCCACATTAAAGCCGTTCTCGGGCAGGAGGTCGTCGAGGTTGTATCCGGAAACGCGCCGGGGAATGCGGGGAAAACGAGCGCGGATGAGGTCGCCGTACTTGTGGATCAGCTCGTTCAGCAGCTGATAGATCTCGCCGCGACGTCCGCCCTGCCGGATGAAGGAATCCAGGAGGTCGGGGCTGGTAGGTCCTACTTCCAGCACCGATCCGTCGTAGGTCAGCACCTTCATCGACTCGACGTTGTCGCTCATGCGGGCGCCGTAGCCATAGTTGGCCGACAAGACGGAATGGACCCCGCAGGAATTGTTGCCCAGCATGCCGCCGATCGTGCAATGGCTGTGGGTAGCCGGATCGGGGCCGACCGTCAGCCCCTGGGCTTCGGTGACCTTCCGGAGGTCGTCGAGCACTAGGCCCGTCTGCACGGTAACCCATTTCTTTTCCCGGTCGAAGGCGAGGATCCGATGATAGTATTTCGAAAGGTCCAACACCACGGCCACATTGCAGCACTGACCGGCCAGGCTGGTGCCGCCGCCGCGGGTCAGGACCGGAGCGCCGAAGCGGCGGCAGAGGGCCATCGTGCGGACGATGTCCTCTTCGGTCTTGGGGAGGACCACTCCGATCGGCGCCTGCCGGTAGTTGGAGGCGTCGGTGGCATAGAGGGCCCGGCTGCCATCGTCGAAACGCACCTCCCCGGCGACCTCCTTGCGGAGTGCCGTGGCGAGCTTCGAAGCGTTCACTTTTTGGGAATGGTCGGTTGGTAAGTGGGTATCCATGGCAAATTACGGTTTAGCGGTTAGAGGGCGTAGGGTTCGGCATCCTGGTCTTTCCAGGTGAGGCCCAGCCCAGGCCGGCTGTCGTCGAGGCGCAGGCGCCCTTCTTTCGGCTCGCGAAAGCCGTCGAACAGCATGCGTTCGATCCGAACGTGGTCGTGAAAAAATTCGAGGGTATAGAAGGAAGGCACGGCAAGCGCCGCCGGCAGGTGCAGCGAGGGGCAACAGTGCGAAGAAAAAGGCCGTCCGAAGGCCGCACACAGGGCGGCTACGCGCAAAAAGCCGGTGATGCCGCCGCAGCGCGAGGCATCCGCCTGCAAGACGTCGACTGCCCCGGCTGCGAGCATTTTCCGGAAATAGCTGAGATGGTAGCCATATTCGCCGGCCGCAACCTGCATCCCGGCCGGGGTCCGCTGCCGGATAAAATGCAGGCCGTCGAGATCGCGGGACGGTCTCGGTTCCTCATACCACCGCACGCCGTAAGCGGCGAAGGCCTCCGCCATTTGCAGGGCTTGCCGGATGGAATAGGCTCCGTTAGCGTCGACGAACAGCTGGGCAGTTTCGCCAAGTCCCTGTCGCGTACGGCGGACCCGGTCGACATCCTGCTCCGGCCGGCGTCCGATCTTGATCTTCACCTGGTTGAAACCCTGCTGCGTCCATTGCGAGGCCAGGTCCGGCAGGCGATCCGGCGGGCAGGAGGTAAAGCCTCCGCTCGCATAGGCGGCCACTTCGGTCCGTGCCCGCCCCAACAGCTCGGCGAGCGGCAGGTCTAGCAGCTTGGCTTTCAGGTCCCACAGCGCCACATCCACCGCCGAGATGGCCTGGTAGGCGATCCCGGCTTTTCCGTCGTTGCGCACGACGCCATCCATTCGGGCCCATATGCCGGCGATGTCGAGGGCATTGCCTCCTTCGACCACTGCTTGCAGGGCTGAATGGATATAAGGGGCGATCACGGCATGGCCGTAGGTGTAACCGACCCCTTTCTTCCCACCCCCTTCGACGGTTGCCAGTACCAGGGTGGTGCTGTCCCACTGCAAGGTGCCGTCGCTTTCCGGCCGTTCGGTTGGTATGCGATACGCCCGGGCGAGGACAGAGCTGATGGAAACGTGGTCGGTCATGGTAGGAGGATTTGATTATCCGTTCGTGGTAAAACCGGGGTAGCAGGTCATGCCGCCATCCACGAAAATGGTAGCGCCGGTGATATAGTCGGATTCATCGGAAGCCAGCCAGGCGGCCACCGTGCCGATATCGCTCGGTTGGCCGATCCGGTCGTAGGGGATCAGGGTCAGTAGCTTGTCGAGCGCCTCCTGGGTCTCCCAGGCCTGCCGGTTGATGGAGGTCTGGATGGCGCCCGGCGCGATGCTGTTGACGCGAATATGCTTGTTCCCGTAACCCTGAGCCAGAGAACGCATCAGTAGGTTGATGCCTCCTTTCGAGGCAGCGTAATTGGCATGGCCGGCCCAGGGGATGATCTGGTGCACCGAGCTGATCTGGATGATCTTTCCCAGAGCGTGAGAGACCTCCGGCCGGGGCCCGCGGCGCAGGAATTCGCGGATGGCCTCGCGAACGCAGAGAAACTGCCCGGTGAGATTCACGTCAATCACCCGTTGCCACTGCTCCAGGGTCATTTCGTGAAAGACGGCGTCCAGCTGTATCCCGGCGTTGGCGACGAGTATATCGATCGTACCGAATTTTTCCAGGGCGGCGCGGAACATCCGGCCGACCGCCTTCTCGCTGCTCACGTCGGCGCAGCAGACCATAGGTTCCGCTCCGGTTTCCATTTTGCGGATGCGCTCGGCCACTTCGTCGGCGGCCTTTTGGTTGGCGTGGTAATTGATCACCACGTTGGCGCCTTCCTTCGCCATGGAGAACGCGATATCCCGGCCGATGCCCGAACTGGCGCCGGTCACCAGGCAGGTCTGCCCCTCTAGGCGATTATTTGGTTGTTGATGCATGGAAATAAGGATTAGGGCGGCCATCGGCCGCAGCAGGCAGTCCTCGCGTGGAGGCGCCAGGAGCTCGTTTTCATCAAGGTGGGAGGAATACAGGGCGGTACTAGCTGGAACGGGCCGGGGCAGACACATGTTCGAAAAAAACGGAATTGATGCCACGAGAAGGAGGTTAACCTGCGGTTGTGTAACTTGCAGATCCGGCCGTTACGGTTCCATCTTCGCCGCAGGCATAGGGCCAATGGAACGTTCTCGCTTATGAAAGAGTAAAAATGAAGTACTTCCACGGTGTATTCGTTGCCTTCCTCCTCCTCTCCACTCTCGCCTTCAGCCAGGACCCCAGCTGCGAGTACCAGGCGACCTTCCGCAACGTGCAAACCGATCTGTACGATTATCTGATCATCATTGACGACGAGAATACAGAACGGTCGATCCGGTCGATCCAGAAGAATCTACGAAAGCATTGGGGCGATGGGAATGCCCTCGAAACCGCCTTGCTGCGATCGGAAACCGGCAAGGAGATCCTGCTGGGCTATCGCTTCTACTACTGCTATCCGCGGTACGAGAACACGGATCAA
>JAGQXA010000754.1 GCA_020436865.1 Saprospiraceae bacterium
CCAAACCGCTTGACGCCGATGCCGGTCTGGAGATCGGCGATATCAAGAGACAATTCGCTCCTCTGATCTTTCAATCCAGAAATTTAGTTATTTCTTCCAGATATCTCTTTTGATGTTCTTTTCCTATGATGTGGCCCGCTCCTTCTATTATTTCCAACCTGGTGTTCGGCAATAGCTCCAAATACTCCGCTGCAAATCCCCATTTTTGATTATCGCATTGCCCCTTTATGATCAAAACAGGTATCTCGAGCCCTCTTATTTTATTCCTTTTGTCCTCAATCTTTTGAAAACTCCTTATAGTCATTATATGAGCATAATATCCTCGCCCTCCACTCGATTCCACGGTCCCCGAGGGGTCACATTTCGTCGATTTACTTAATTCGCCATTCAAATACGTAAAGAAGTTGTCCGCCTCTTGATCTGTCGACAACTTCTTTCCAAAGGTTGTTGCCCAATATGAAACAAACCGGCTTCTCAGGTTATAGGCTTTTCGATTGCCGTCTTTATTGGAAAACTTCGGACTCTCTAAATTCAAGCTATCCGGAATTTCCCTTTTCGATAATTCCGGTCTTATTGGCAATATCGGGCCTGGGCCCGTAAAAATTAATTTTTCAACTTTTTGGGGATGCTCGGCCAAATACTGCATCGCTAACATGGCCCCCCAAGACTGCCCTAATAAGATAACTTTCTCGGCCCCAATTGCTTCAATTATTTCTGCAAGATCTTCCACATGCCTTTCAACGGTATACTCTTCAATGTTATCTAATCTTTCCGAATGCCCGCTTCCTACTTGATCGTACAGATATAGGTCATAGTTTTTCTTCGCCAATGGCGCCAGCATTTCTATGGTTTCATTTGTCACTATGCCCCCCGGGCCTCCATGTAGGTATATGATCGGATGATTATTTGCAGCCGGATCTGCCGCTATCTTTTGATATCCGATCCTCGAGCCTGTTTTTAAGTCCCAATATCTGGTGTTTGGTCTCTCTGTAAATTCCAAGACTTTATAGTTTCTTGGAAGGAAAAGCACCCCCAATAAAGAAATAATCCCAAGTAAAGCACAATAGGCCACCAACCTGAACAGTCTCTTCTTCATAGCCATTGCTTTTTTCAGCTCGTGGCCAACACCTTGCCACAGAGACCCTACCTCACCACCAACCCGATCCTCATCAGCCGATCGTCGGCCGTCATGTACAGGGCGGTTTGATCGGCACTGAAGGCGCAGTTGGCCGTGGCCCGGCCGGTGCGGATCGTGCCGAGATGCGTGCCATCGGGTTTGAAGACGAACACGCCGCCCGGACCGGTGGCAAACAGATAGCCTTCTTTGTCGACCTTCAGACCGTCGGGCAAGCCCGGCTCGTCCGGCACCCGCTCGGTGGCGTCGAACAACACCCGGCCATTGGATATCTGACCTTCGGCCGAGAGGTCGTAGGCCATCCAGATGGCGCGCTCCGGATCGGAATTAGCTACATAGAGCGTTTTTTCGTCTGGCGACAGGGCAATGCCGTTGGGGCGGCTCAGCTCATCTGTGAGCAGGGTCAGCTGACCGTCGGCGCCGAGGCGGTACACCCCGTGATGGTCGAGCTCGCGCTCGGGGTCTTCCGCCTGCTGCGGGAGGCCGTAGGGCGGGTCGGTGAAGTACAGATTGCCCCGACTGTCGTAAACGAGGTCGTTCGGACTGTTAAAGCGCTTGCCCTCGTAGCGGTCGACGATCGTGCTGAAGTCGGCTGCCGGCTCGTCGAGCGGCGCTTCCATTCGCGCCACGCGGCGATCGCCGTGCTGGCAAAGCACCAGCCGACCCTCGGGATCGAGCAGAAGTCCGTTCGAGCCCTCCCGGGTAGGGCTTTCATCGCCCGTGTAGCCGGAAGGTTGCAAATACAATTGTACCCCTTCGCCCTCTTTCCAATAGTAGATCTTGTTCTCCGGTACGTCGCTGAAGATCAACAGGTCGAGCGACGGCAGCCATAGCGGACCTTCCGACCACTTGTAGCCTTCGCCCAGCACTTCCAGTTGGGCGTCGGGGGCGACGAGGCGATCGAGTTCGGCACTCAGGCGTTCGACGCCCACCTCGACCTCGGTCGTTTCCGGGCCGGTTTCTTGCTGCTGGTCGGCAGCGGGCTCGTTGCAGCCCCAAAACAACAGGGCCGTCAGCAAATACAGGATCTTTTGCGACATACAGTGGATTTTGCGGTGAGTCGGGAAGATACACAAAAGTCAATACTTGCGTTGCCAGCCCCCTGGCAGTAGTAGGTCGTGCGGCCAAGTAGGTCCGAGGATCCTTGGATCCTTGGGAGTTCTTCATGCCCCAGCGAAGCTACGCCCTTTTGCCCTCTTCGCCCCTTTCGCCCTTTTCCTCTGCCCCTTTGTCACCTCTGCAACCCCCGAAACCTCCCACTCTTTCAGTTTTTCAGGAATTTTCTCGGCACTCCTTGCGTTATCCAAAAAATCCACATAAATTTGCCTCCGCTTTAAAAAGCATGGGGAGATTAAGGGAAAAGATCTCAAGACCGCCGGTCTTTTATTTTTCTTCTTTCATCTTTCTACTTGCTTCCCAGGTGCGGTAGCTCAGTCGGTAGAGCAATGGACTGAAAATCCATGTGTCGGCGGTTCGATTCCGTCCCGCACCACCAAAACAAAACCCGCGGCGCTTCGCTCGCCGCCAACCAAAAAGAGGTTTGCCGCTTGTCGGTAAACCTCTTTTTTTGGATATGGGATGTGGGATGTGGGAGCCCCAACATCCAACGTCACTTCTTAAACAAGCCCGCCACAAACAGTACCACGACCGCCCCGGCCAGGGAAGTGAGCAGCGGGCCGGTCAGTTCGCCGCCGACGGAGATCTTCAGCATGCCGAACAACCAGCCGCCGACGATGGCGCCGATCACGCCGAGGATGATATTCCCGAGCAGACCGAAGCCCTTGCCTTTCATGATCTGTCCGGCCAACCAGCCGGCAATGCCACCGATGAGGATGAAATAAAGGAATGACATGATGTGGTGTAGTTTTTGAGTGAAAAGGAGAATGCTCTGCTATCCAAAGTAAGGAAAAAATCCCGGCGCCCGGCCAAGCCGCGGAAGGTTTCTGGCAAAAATTGATTATTTTTCCCTGATCGACCGTGAATCTTCAGCGATCCTGCACCTTAACCGGAAGTAAAAACTGAATAGTATGAAAAGATTGCTACTCCTGTTGTTCGTCCTCTTTCTGGCTGCTCCGCCAACCCTCCTCTTTGCCCAATGCCCGGCCGGTACGGCCCAGACCGACCTGAGCGTCAACAACGTGTTGGCCCGCCTGAAGAACTCGGGCGACATCTGGTGGGACGGCAATACCGGCACCTATATCATTCCCAAGGAGGAACCCGATCAAACCTCCGCCCTGTTCGCCGGCGCCGTCTGGCTCGGAGGGATCGACGGCGGGGGCACCCTCCGCATGCTGTCGCAGACCTACGGAACCGGCTTTGGTTCCGGGCCGCTCAATCCCATCACGGGCACTACCAATCCCACCGATTGCAACAATTGGGACAAATTCTTTCAAACTACCTCCGGCTCGATCCAATTGCATCGCGACGATTATTCGCCCGATGGAGTGATCGACGGCCCCATCCCGACCTCCATCCGCGGCTGGCCGGCCCGGGGCAACCAGTTCTTCGCCGACATCCACGGGTTCGAACTGCCCGACCAGGACCTGGCGCCTTTCTTCGACCGCAACGAAAACGGCCTGTACGAACCCGACCTGGGCGACTTCCCGCTGGTAAAGGGCGATCAGTCCATCTGGTGGGTCTATAACGACGGCGGCAATGACGTCGGACTGGAGATCCAGGCTAACGCTTTTGCCTACACCAGCGACGATGCCTATATCGACAACACCACCTTCTACGAGTATAAGTTCATCTACCGGGGCGACACCCCCCTGACCGATACTTATATGGCGCTGTGGGTCGACCCCGACCTCGGATGTTATCTGGACGACTTTATCGGCTGCGATCCCGAAAACCTGATGGCCTTCGTATATAACGGCGACGATTTCGACGAAGACTGCGTGGGTATCAACGGCTATGAATCCGACATCCCCATGCTGGGCATCAAGGTCATCAAGCCCTTCATGACCCCGGCCGGCGACAGCACCGATCTGGCCTACTTTACCTATTATTTCAACGGTTTCGACGCGCCCTTCCCGGCCACAGCCGACCCGGCGGTCGACCTCGATTACTACAATTACATGACCGGACGCTGGCTCGACGGCACGCCCTTCTCGCAAGGAGGGATCGGATACGAACCGGGGCAGCCGGGTTATCCCTATGCCTTCGACGGCTCAGATGTCGACGGCGAGCCCTGGACGGAATGCACTGCCGGCGCCGTGCCCGGCGACCGCCGCCTGATCATGAGTTTCGGACCGGTCACGCTCAACCCGGGCGACGTGCGGGAGTTCGCCTTTGCCGTCTTATGGCAACCGCACCAAACTTACCCCTGCCCCGACCTGAGCCCTCTGACCACCGACGGGGCGCTGGCCGCGCAGTTCTTCGAGGATAAATGTATCGAGATCAACACCGTGGTGGGTACCAACGAACCCATCTCTCACAAGCTGGTGC
This sequence comes from Saprospiraceae bacterium, assembly GCA_020436865.1. Lineage (GTDB taxonomy): Bacteria > Bacteroidota > Bacteroidia > Chitinophagales > Saprospiraceae > JAGQXA01. Next base: position 4,583 of record JAGQXA010000754.1, read on the forward strand.
GGCTCTTTCCCAACCCGATGCGCGACGAGGCTACCCTGCGGATAGACCTACCCCCTGACGAAGTCCAACAGGTGGTGCTGAGGGCCTTCAACGGGCAAGTACTGCGCATCCTGCCGGGCCAAAGCTCCAACGAGTACCGGATCGCCCGCGAAGACCTCCCGGATGGCATGTACTTCTACGAAGTTAGGCTGAAAACCGGCCAGCGCCTCAGCGGGAAACTGGTGATGCAATAAAAGTGTTATAAAGTCATCCCGACATCTGGTCGGGATGACTTTACCACCAAACCAAAGGTCATGCTGCACAAAGCCTTTTACGACTCGCCGATCGGCCGCCTGGAGATCGTCGGCAGCGAACTCGGGATCTGCTCGGTCCGCAAGGTAGAACCGGGAGACTGGCAGCGAAGTTCCGACTTTCCGCTAGCGCTCGACTGCGTCCGGCAGCTCGACGAATATTTCCACCACGAGCGCCAGCGTTTCGACCTGCCCATCGACTGGTCGGGGGCTCCCAGTTTCAACCGCGCCGTGTGGGAAGAACTGCTCAAAATTCCATACGGCCACACGACTTCCTACCTGGCGATCGCCGAGAAGCTCCACAATCCAAAGGCCGTACGCGCTGTCGGACAGGCCAGCCGCAGCAATCCGATCGCCATTATCGTGCCCTGCCATCGCGTGATCGCCAAGAGCGGCGACCTGCAAGGCTACTTCTACGGCCTCGACGTCAAGCGCAAGCTCCTCGAACTCGAGAATCCGCTGAGCTTCGCCGCCCAGGGGAGTCTGTTTTAGTTAATTGGTTTATTGGGGAATTGGG
>JAGQXA010000755.1 GCA_020436865.1 Saprospiraceae bacterium
AGGGTGTGGAGGTGATACGGACTAAGGGCCAGCGAGTGAAGGAAGTAGTCATGGGCAGCCTGGATCTCGCCGGCCAGATAGTGGTCTTCACCCAAATACCAGTCGATCGGCGTGGCTGCCGGATCCATCCGGTACCAGGGTTTCATCGCCCTGGCGAATAGCTCGGCTTTGGATCCCGAAGCGGTCGTATACCCGGCCCTGACCGACAATCCCTCCGAAAGTCGGCGCTCGGCCGACCAGCGACCTGCCGACAAGGCCATCGTTCCCAAACCGATCAGGATCAGCAGGAGCCAAACCGGACCTTTCCCTTTTTCGTTTCTCGCCGGATCATAACAGGCCAGGGCCGCCAGCAAAGCCCAGAGGGAAGGATGGAAAACCCGTTCCAAAGGAAAGTCGAAGAATGCTACTATGACGTACCCCGACAGCCCAAGAGCGACCCAGTCGGCCTTGCCGATCTTCCAGCCGTCGACCTTGCGGAAAGCGGCGACCAGGGGAATCCCCATCAAGAGGAGAAAAAGGACCAAACCGGGCCAGCCCGTTTCGCACCACACCCAGAGATAGTCGTTGTGCGGGCGTTGGAATAGGATGTCGCCCTGCTCGGCGCGCGTGCCGGCCAGTCCGTATCGGGGGAATTGGAGTTTCCATTGGCCCGGCCCGACACCCAGAACGGGGTGGTCGAAGGCCATCTTAGCGCTGCCCTTCCACAGCCAGAGTCGTTCCCGGATCGTCTCCGTGTGCTCGTTCTGCTGCTCCTGGTAATGCAGGACTGCCGCTAAACGGCTGTTGACGGGGGCCATTTTCAAGAGGATCAAAGCCGCCAAAAGACCGAGCACGACGATCGAAGCCAGGCCAACCGCCAACCTGCCGCGGCCCGTGCGGAAACTTTTCCAGGACTTGACCGATAGCAGCGCAAGCAAACCGCCGAACAACGCCAGCCAGGCCGATCGGCTTTGCAAAAGCAAGACCATCGCCAGGGCCGCGAACAGCCCGAGCAAGGACGACCAATGCAACCAGCCCTTCTCCCTGCGCCAAAGCATACCATATACCGGGATCATAAGAAGCAAAGCCGAACTCAACAGATTGCGATGGCCAAAGGCCTCGCGAACCCGGTACAAAGCCTTGGGGTCCGGAAACTCGCCGGCAACCATCCCCCACTGCCAGGCACTTTGGACCAGCACGATCAATCCGGCCAAACCGAGTACGCGAAGTGTCCAATCGACAATAGTAGGAGAAATGCGCAGGAACTCCGCCACCGCCAAATACAGGCCGAAGAGCTGCCAGCTTCTCGCTGCCACAAACCAAGCCTCGCTGGCCACCGGCGCCCACAGCACGGCCAGGGTGGTCCAGATCGACCAGGCCAATAAGCATTTGGCAAGCAGATCGAGCGGAAATCCACGGCGCAACAGCAAGGCTACCCAAAGTAAAGTTAGCCCCAGGAATGTCGCCCTTGGCAACAAGAAACGATCGAGGAGACCGGGATCGGCGAGTATGGGCAACAGCCCCCAGAACAGCATGAAACCACCTGCTGCCAGGCGGAAGCGCCAATCGGTTTCCGTAGGGAGTGCGTTCTGCATGGTATAGATATAGCGGTCGGAACGCTTAGAGCGTTCCGACCGCTATTCCTTACTCCTTCACTACCTTCAGCAGGGTCGAGCGTTCGCCGGCCTGTACTTTCACGAAGTATAGACCCGCGGCCAGCTCATTCAGGCGATCAAACGACACCGTCTGCGATCCGGCGCCGAGATCGTATTGCCGGCTCTGTAGCTTCTGGCCGGCGGCGTTAAGCAGGTCGACCTGTACCGCCGAGGCATCGTCGAGGCTCAACTGCAGGTCAAATTGCTGCCCGAAGGGATTCGGGAAAACCCGGGCCGAAAGCCGGCGGCCGAGCACTTCATCGATGCCAACCGAGCAATCGGTCGAGAAGAGGTCGCTGTCGGAATAGCTGCTGGCGTTGTCCGGGCCGTCGCAGATGGCCTGCACCTGGAATTCGTACTCGGTACAATCGGTCAGTCCGACGAAGCTGTAGTTCGTTTCGTCAGTGTCGAATTCCATCCAATTAGCGCCGGTCACCTCCTTCATGCGCACCTTGTACATCAGGGCGTTGAGGGTGCCGTTCCACATGACGGTAGCGGCCGTTTCGTCGACGACCATGGTATCGAGCCCCGTCGGCACGTCGCTGCAGTCGGGCGGACAAGGCAGGGTAAAGACCACCGTTGGAGAGAAATCGCTGAATTCGTCGTCGCAAACCGATTGGATGTGGAACTCATAGCTCTCGCAGGGCTCCAGATCTTCGATAGTCACGCTAAGGCCGATCGCATTGAGCGGGATCCAGTCGGTCGTGCCCACCGGGCGGTATTCGGCATTGTAGCCGGTCGCCGTGCCGATCTCTTCCCAGCTGACGATCAGGCTGAAGTAGTCGGGCGCCTCGGCGGAAATGCCGGTCGGATATACGCAGGGCGGATTGTCGATCGTGAGCAGTACACAGTAGTCTTCGTATTCGCCTTCCGTATTGGTATCACAAACGCCCGGCTCCGTATTGCCGGTAAAGCCTCCATACGACATCCCGACGCGCATGCGCGTCAGGCCGGGGGTAGCCGTTGCCGGAATGTTGATCATGCCGGTGATGGCGGCGTCGGTCGCGTTCGGAGCGTCGTAGGCCAACTCGCCGGCATCGTTGAAATCGCCGTCGAGGTTATAGTCGATCCATACGCGGAAATTCTCGTCGTAGGACTGTCCGGCAAAACCAGGCGTCAGAGTGATCTCGTAAGAGAAGCCGATCGCCAGTTCGGTACCGGGGCCGGTATAGTCGCCATATCCGTTGTCATCGCCCGAGTTATTATCCAGGTCGCCGATGCTGACAGCCTGGATGTATTCGAAATCGGTCGCGCCGTTTACGGCGCAGTAGTCGAAGTCGGTGCAGGCGCCGCAGCCCGGTACGTTGAAGGGCACTACTTCTGAAAAGTCGGTCGTTTCGCCGCTCTGGCAAACGGTCTGCACCGACACTTCACAGGAACTGCAGGGCGTGAGGCCGTCGATCAGCAGAACAGTGTCGACCAGACCTTCGTACAGGACGGGGCCATCACCGCAATCGAGCATGACCGTATAGGTTTCGGCCGCCAGGATGCTTTCCCAAATGACGGACACTTCCGTTTCACCCAGTACTTCGACCAGCACTTCCTTGGGCGGTTCGCAGCAACCGTCGGTTTTGAACACGAAGCTGCTGGTGTACCCGCTCGAGTCGGCGGCGCAGATATCCTGGAGCTGGAATTCGTATTCCGTGCACGCGTTCAGGTCGACCAACGCAAAAGGACTGGTGGCTCCAAACACGTCGGTCCAATCGGCCGCGCCCACTTCGCGCCAGCGCAGATCGGTGGTCAGGGTCGAGTCGGAAGAGTTCCAGCTCAGCGACGCTTCGGTGTCGGTCACGTCGCTGGCCGTCAGCCCACTCGGCGCCGGGCAGGGCCCGCAATTATCGAGGATCAGTTGTATGCTGTTGAAGGCATTGACGCGCCCGCCGGTGGCCACTTCTCCTACGAGATTGGGCACCACATCGACCCCTTGGAAGAGGTAATCGCGAACCATCTGGGCGGCCAGCGCCGGATCGTCGAGTGCGAGATTGGCCAGATTAGAGCAGGGCGCCGAGTACATCAGGGCGATCACCCCGGCAGTCAGCGGCGAAGCGAAAGAGGTGCCCGAGGTGAAGCCGTAGCCGTTGGTGGTCAGCGAGAAAATATTGTCGCCCGGGGCGCCCAGGTCGACATTCACGACGCCATAGGCGGAAAAGGTCCGCACATCGCTGTCGTCAGTAGCCGTAACCGAGATCATGTATTGGCTGGGGCAAGCCGTCGGTAGGTCGCCCTGCACGTCGATGTTCCAGTTGACGTTGGCGGTAGCGCCGCAGTTGAGGATGCCTTCTTCGCCCATCGTGTCGTAATAGGCGCACCAGATCGGAGCGTCTTCCGGATCGCCGCCGTCGATCCCCCAGGAGGAGTTTACGGCCACTACGAAGGCGCCTTCAGCTCCGTCGCTATCGTTGTAGAGTTTGCGCATTTCGTAGGGATACTCGTAGGCCTGCAGTACGCCCGCTTCGGTTACGTTGGGGAGTACGACCTGCATGATCTTTACCCTCCAATTGATCCCGGTGATACCGAGAGTATTATCGCCCACAGCGCCGATCATGCCGGAAACGGCCGTGCCGTGGTTGCCGCCGGGGATGTTATCGTTATTGGCCTGCGGGTTCCAGCCGAGGTAGTCGTCGACGAAGCCGTTGCCATCGTCGTCGATGTTGTTATCGGGAATTTCCGCTTCGTTGACCCAGCTGTTGGCGGCCAGGTCAGGGTGGTTGATGTTGGCGCCACCGCCTTCCACCACACATACGACGATGTCGTCGCCGTTGGCCGTCGTGCCGCCGGTAGTGATATCCCAAGCTTCATCGGCATCGACGTCGGAATCGGCCATCGCGCCACCGCCGCCCGGATTCAGCCATTGCCACTGATTGCCGAACTGGGGATCGTCGGGAATGGTGCTCCGGTCTTTGACCAGGTGGTTGAACTGAGCTACCTCGATCGCCGATTGGCGACGCAGGAAGTCCAGAAATTCGTATTCGTTGATCGTCGTAAAGTCGTAATGCAGCAACCACACGTTCATCACTTTCGACACTTTGTCGACGATCTCAATGTGGGTAGGATGTCCCTGAAATTCGCGCAGCTGGCTGCCCAGATCGCGTACATTGGCCTCAGGCGACAAACGGATCAGCACATCGCCTTGGACGCGATTGAGGGTTTGAGCGGAAAGAGAATTGGAAAGGAGGAAGGTAAGGAGGAGGCAGGCTCCCCGAAACAGGTACCGAAGGTTCATACTAATGCGGTTTTGATATGGAATTGGCTTTACAAGGCTCACAGAGCGATCCAAAGATACGCGGTGCCCGGAAACTTCTCACTACCGTTCAGAGCAAATTCTCCCAATTGGAAAGAATGTGACAGTTGGGGCTGGATATTGGATGCTGGAATCCAGTATCTAGGATCTAGGATCTAGAATCCAAGGCTCCCCTCTCCACATAATACATATCGATCTGCCCCTTGTTCTTAGCTTTTACTTTGCCGCGGTAGTGGCATTGAAACTGGTCCTGAACGAGTTGGAAGGTGTTCTGTGAAATATTGACCTTGCCCACTTCGGCGTTCGACTCCATGCGGGAGGCAATATTGACGGTATCGCCCCAGATGTCGTAGGCGAACTTTTTGATGCCTACAATGCCGGCTACCACAGGCCCAGTGTGGATGCCGATGCGGGTGCGGAAAAAGGGCAGGCCCTCGAGCGACCG
>JAGQXA010000133.1 GCA_020436865.1 Saprospiraceae bacterium
ATGTTCTTTTACTGGTTTGAGGCAAAGGCAGCCAAGGACCTGCTGTGCAGGATCTGCCATGGGGGCATCGTTCGCCCCTAAGCTGCTTGGGAATATCGGCGGCAATCGATATCTTCGGTGCGGAACCCCATATTTCGTCCACCGACCACCTTCACATGAAACCAAAGAGCCTGATCCTCCTCCTGGCGGGTATTTACCTGCTCGGCTTGCTCGCCTGCCGTTCCGAATCAGAGGAACCGGCTACGTCTTACGACCTGACCGAACAGCAACGAATAGCCATCGATTCTATCTGCCGATCCTTTCTCGCCAAGGGCAATACGGTCGGATTTTCGCTCGGCCTGGCCCACCACGGACAGGTTTTGTTCGCACAAGGCTACGGCCTGGCCAATATCGAAGGGCAAAAGCCGGCCACGGAAAACACGATCTATCCGATCGCATCGATCTCCAAGTTCATCACCGGCATCACGACCCTGAGGCTGGTGGAAGACGGCCGCCTTTCCCTGGAGGACAAGGTCGTGGACCTACTCGAGGGTTTCCCACAACAGCAGTACATGGAGGAGATCACCGTGGAGCACCTGCTCCGCCACCAATCGGGCCTGGTCGATCACGAAGACTGGTTCGACAGCCTGTACATACACGAAAAGAGGGTCTTCACGACTGCGGAGTTCTACGAATTCCTCGACCGGCCGCTGTTCTTCCGGCCCGGTAGCCAGTATTCCTACTCGAACTCGGGCTATGCCCTGCTCTCGGCGATCCTGGAAAAGACGACCCAAAAGTCCTTTCACGAGTTGATCGTCGCCGAAATTGGCTCGCCTCTCGGCCTCCGTTCTCTAGGCATGTGGCCGGAACAATGGCAGCGGCCGGAAGCCAGTTTGGGGTACGAACTGAACACCGGCGGCCTGGACACCAGTTTTCACATGATGACCCAGGGCATGAAGGGCGACGGAGGGCTGTCCGCCTCGGTTGCCGATCTGTTGAAGATCGGAACGGCCCTGGCCGACGGAACCCTGCTCCCCGCCTCCGCCCTGGAGCGAATGCTCAGTCCTACGCCCATCGGCCCCATTGCCATCGACTACGGCCTGGGGGTCAAGTCCGGGAATTATCACGGTCAGCCTTGCTGGGGACATTCCGGCGGCTACAAGGGCACGGGTTGGGCGCTGCTGGCCCACTACCCCGAATCGGGGATCACCTTTGCGGCGGCCATGAATACCAACTATTCCCCGGAGGAGATGTGGATGCTGAGGCATCTGATCATGCCGGTCGTGTTGCAGATCGATCGGCCCAGCTACGAAGCAAGAGCGGTCGACCGACCGGAAAGGTTTGCCGGAGAATACGCCGCGATCGATCGCTGGGGAGGGAAAGAACCCTCTACCCGCGTTGCGACGGCCCAGGAAGGTGGCCTGTTTTGGGACAATCCCGACACCGACACGCCGCCGGCGCCCCTCTTCCAAACCGGCGAGAACACCTTCTCCTGGCAGGCCTTCCCCTTCGACGAGTTTCGGTTCCATGAAGTCGACGGCAAGATCGTCGCTTGCTCGGAGTACTACGACGGACTCTTCGGCATGGTGCGCATGAAACAGGAACAAGCGGACCATGGTCGCTGAGCAGGAACCTTGAGCATGTCGCATCCAGAGATCCAGAAATACTATGAGCAGCTGGCGGCCGGCTACGACGACCGACGCTTCGCCAACAGCTATGGCCGCTTCATCGACCGGCAGGAGCGGGCCATCCTCGACCGGCATTTGTCCGGCCGGGAGGGACAACGGATCCTCGATCTGGCCTGTGGTACCGGGCGCCTGATGGAGTACTGCACGGATGGGCTGGACCTTAGTTCCGCGATGCTCGACCTGGCTCGACGGAAGCACCCGGCGAAGAACTTTCATTTGGGGAATGCGCTCCATCCGGAGCTGCCTGACCGGGGCTTCGATGCGGTCATTTGTTTCCACCTGCTGATGCATTTAAAAAAAGAAGACCTGGCAAAGGTGCTGACCGGCGCAAGAACCCTATTGAAAAGCGGGGGGCTGTTCATCTTCGATCTGCCCTCCGGGGAAAGACGAAGGATCCGGCGACGGCAGGTAGAAGGCTGGCACGGCGCCAACAG
>JAGQXA010000134.1 GCA_020436865.1 Saprospiraceae bacterium
AGTTCATCCTGTCTCCGAACGTGAAGAAACTGTACGATCTGGTCAAGTAAGCAACGCCCTCGTTGTTTAACTGATCTTCGATCATAAAGGAAAAGAAAAGGGCTGTCTGCCATTGGGTGGGCAGTCCTTTTTTCTTGGTAGAAAGATGAAAGAGGAAAGATGAAAGAGGGGTCCTCTCAAGGCAACCTTCAGTTTCGGTTCTCACGGTCCGAATGCCATTCGGACCAACGCCCCAATCAACTAATAACCCAATCCCCCACTTAACCAATCCCCCAATGACCTAATCCCCCAATTAACCACTTAACCAATCAACGACAAAGCCCGGCATGACCGCAATACGGTCAGCCGGGCTTTGTCGTTCAGCTCCGGGGAAGAAGGAACTCCGATCAGCCGTTCATCGACGTCAGGAACTCTTCGTTGCTGGAGGTGTGCATCATGTGCTTGCGGATGAACTCCATCGCTTCGTCGGGCTTCATATCGGCCAGGTGGTTGCGGAGGATGAACATGCGCTGCAGGGTATCTTTGTCGAGCAGGAGGTCGTCGCGACGGGTGCTCGATTTGGTCAGGTCGACGGCCGGGTAGAGGCGCTTGTTGGCCAGGCTGCGGTCGAGTTGCAGTTCCATGTTGCCGGTACCCTTGAATTCTTCGAAGATCACGCCGTCCATCTTGGAGCCCGTATCGATGAGGGCGGTGGCCAGGATGGTGAGCGAACCGCCGTCTTCGATGTTACGGGCGGCGCCAAAGAACTTCTTGGGTTTGTGCAGGGCGTTGGCTTCGACACCGCCCGAGAGCACCTTGCCGCTGGCAGGGGCCACCGTGTTGTAGGCGCGAGCCAGGCGGGTGATGGAGTCGAGCAGGATCACGACATCGTGCCCACATTCGACGAGACGCTTGGCTTTCTCCAGCACAATGCCGGCCACGCGCACGTGGTTATCGGCCGGTTCGTCGAAGGTGGAGGCGACCACTTCGGCATTGACGTTGCGCTTCATGTCGGTGACCTCTTCCGGGCGTTCGTCGATGAGCAGCACGATCAGGTAGCATTCCGGGTGGTTCTTGGCGATGGCGTTGGCCACGTCTTTGAGCAACCAGGTCTTACCCGTTTTGGGTTGCGCCACGATGAGCCCCCGCTGGCCTTTGCCGATCGGGGTGAACAGGTCGATGACGCGGGTGCTGAAATCGCGTCCGGTGGGCGACGACGCCAGGCTGAATTTTTCGTTGGGGAACAGCGGCGTCAGGTAGTCGAACGGCACGCGGTCGCGGATATCCTGCGGTTCCAGGCCGTTGATCCGGGAAACCCGGAGCAGGGCGAAGTACTTTTCGCCTTCTTTCGGCGGCCGGATGGCGCCGCGGACGGTATCGCCGGTGCGCAATCCGAATAGTTTGATCTGCGAGGGCGACACGTAGATGTCGTCAGGCGAGGTCAGGTAATTATAGTCGGCCGAACGGAGGAACCCGTAGCCGTCGGGCATCATTTCGAGGATGCCTTCGCCCTCGATGACGCCATCGAGTTCGATATCGAATTTTGGCTGTTGCTGCTTCTGGTGCGAATGCCCCTTGTTGGGGGTATTCTGTTCGACGGCAGCAGGCTTTTCTTCTTGCTGATTCACAGTCATGTCTTTTCTTTCTTGATGCTCGCGAGCAGGTTGGTTCCGATGCTCGGCAGGTCGTTCGCGTGGAGGCTCTTCGGCCTTGTTGGGGCGCTTGCGGGAACGGCGCCGGCGCTGGCCTTTTTGATCGTCGGATCCGTCATCATCGTCGGCGTCTGTGTCCGCATCTTCCTGATCGGCCGCTTTGTTGTGATTGGAAGAGGCTTCCTGGCGGGGAGAGGGTTTCTCAGGAGAAGGAGCCGGGTCTTTCTTGTCCTTTTCTTTTCCTCCGACCTTTTCGCCGGAAACGGCCTGGTAGTCGAGGATCTTATAGATGAGGTCCTGCTTGTTCAGGCGCTTGTAGCCCTTTACCCCCAGCGTCTCCGCCAAGTCCCTCAACTCAGGCACAAGCATATCATTCAGTTGCAGAATGTCAAGCATAATTGTTGAACGTAGGTTGTATTTAAGAAATGATTACAGAAAATGGTAATGGTCTCGTGAAACGTCTTCCTGAATGCCCCGAAATGTGGTTGCTTTGGAATTGCGCGAAAGGTGTACGGAACTGGCCCTTTTTGCCTGAAAATAAGCATCACCCACGCACCGCAAAACCTATGTACTACTCGAAAAAGTGGGAATTTAAACAGGAGTTGGGAGTTAGACGGGCCGGCTCCGCTAAAAAGCTCTGCCCATCAGGAGGTGGTGTACTTTACACTCTTGACGGCACAAAAATACATTAATTTTTGTTACTGTGTAGTACTTTTTCAAAAAGATAACCAAAAGTTTTCCACAAAGTTTTAGGGCTCTCTCAATTTAACTTATCGGATCCTTATCTTTGCCGCCTGAACGTCAATCACCAACCGTATCGCATAAATCGCAAGCACTTATGTTAGAAGTTCCATTCATGCGCGCCCAGCGGGAGCGGGTCATCGCCGGCCTGAAAACCCGCAATTGGAAGGAGGGAGACCTGGGGGTCGTCGATCAGATCATTGCGCTCGACGACGACCGCAAGGCTTTGAAAACGGCGCTCGACCAGGCCAATGCCGACAGCAACAATCTGTCCAAGGAGATCGGTGGGCTGTACAAGTCGGGCCGCGGCGCCGAAGCGGAGGAGCTCAAGGCGCAGGTTGGCGAACTGAAAGAGGAGGTCAAGCGCCTGCAGGAACAGCTCAACGATACGCAGGATCGGCTAAACGAGCTCCTGCTCACCGTGCCGAACGTGCCGCACGACAGCGTGCCCGCGGGCGCCGGCGAAAACGACAATGAGGTGTACCGGGATTGGCCTGCCGCCTTCCCCTCGCTCGGGCCGGATGCCTTGCCGCATTGGGAACTGGCGCGCAAATACGATCTGTTCGACCTCGAACTGGGCGTCAAGATCACCGGCGCCGGGTTTCCGCTGTATCGAGGCAAAGGCGCCCGCCTTCAAAGGGCGCTGATCAATTTCTTCCTCGACGAGGCCCAACGGGCCGGCTATGAGGAGATCCTGCCGCCCCTGCTGGTCAATGAAGATACTGCACGCGCCACGGGGCAACTCCCCGACAAGGAAGGGCAGATGTACTACGTCGAGCGCGATAATCTGTACCTCATTCCCACGGCCGAGGTGCCGGTGACCAATGTGTATCGCGACGTCATTCTGGAAGAAAGCGACCTACCGGTCAAAATGACCGGCTATACGCCCTGTTTCCGCCGGGAAGCCGGTTCGTACGGCAGCCACGTGCGGGGCCTGAACCGCGTGCACCAGTTCGACAAGGTCGAGATCGTGCGCCTAGAGCATCCGGATCGCTCTTACGAGGCCCTGCAGGAAATGCTGGCCCATGTCGGCGGCCTGCTGGACAAGCTCGAACTGCCTTACCGCATTCTGCGGCTGTGTGGGGGCGATCTGGGCTTCACTTCGGCGCTGACCTTCGACTTCGAGGTGTTCTCGGCCGCGCAGGAACGCTGGCTCGAAGTGAGCTCGGTGTCGAATTTCGAAACCTTCCAAAGCAATCGCATGCGCCTGCGCTTTCGCGACGGCAAGAACACACGCCTGGCCCACACCCTCAACGGGAGCGCCCTGGCCCTGGCACGCATCGTGGCGGCCTTGTTGGAAAATAACCAGAGTCCGGAAGGGATCCGCATCCCGAAGGTCCTGCAGGGCTATACCGGCTTTGATCTGATCTCCTGACCGGCTGGTGACCGGATCGGGTACCGCTCGTCGAAATTTTCGATCGAAATGCGTGCAAAATTGTTATTTGTATCAGATCATCTAGAAAACTAACTCTAAATCGCAGGAAAAATGGTTGGATATTATGGCTATATGCTGGTGGGGCTGGTCCTGTCCGTAGTGGGCATGTTCGTCAGCTCCCGCCTGAAGGCCAAGTTCGAAAAGTACAGCCGGGTGGGCCTCCGCTCCGGCATGAGCGGGAAAGAGGTCGCCGAGGCGATGCTGCGCCACTACAATATACAGAATGTGCAGATCGTCATGGGGCAAGGGATGTTGACCGACCACTACAACCCGCTGACGAAGACGGTTACGCTCAGCCCGGCCGTGTACGAAGGACGCAGCGTGGCCGCCGCCGCCGTGGCTGCCCATGAATGCGGACATGCCGTGCAGCACGACACCGCCTATAGCATGCTGCAGTTGCGATCGGCCCTGGTGCCGGTGGTCAACGTCGCCGCTCAGGCCCAGCAGTGGTTGCTGCTTGCCGCGTTCATGCTGTTCAGCAGTTTTCCCTCTTTGCTGCTGATCACCATCGCCGCCTTTGCGGTAACGACCCTGTTCGCCTTCATCACGTTGCCGGTCGAATTCGACGCCAGCAGGCGGGCCCTGGTGTGGCTCGACGAGTCGGGCGTGACCCACGGGGCCGAATACGACGGGGCCAAAGACGCCCTGTGGTGGGCGGCCATGACCTATGTGTCGGCAGCGCTGTCGTCGCTGGTCATGTTGCTGTACCTGATCCTGCGTTATACCAGCTCGCGTTAGCGGCCGGTTTTTCGCAGCGGAAATGGGCGGAAGGGAAATTTCCTTTCGCCCATTTTTTGTGGAGAACGGTAATTTGAAGTATTTTTACCCTGTTTCGACCGCTGGATCCCGCCTTTTAGCACGGCGCCGGTTGCGGTCATCCCTTCACCAAAGTTTTCATTTATGCAGGAAGCAGACGTACAAGAACATATCGAGATGGCCGAACTCGGCATGGATCATGCGCTCGAACATCTTCAAAAAGAACTGGTGCACGTCAGCGCAGGAAAGGCTTCGCCGGTAATGCTCGACGGCTTGATGGTAGACTACTATGGAACGCCGACCCCCGTCAAGCAGGTCGCCAATATTTCGACTGCCGATGCGCGTTCGCTGGTGATCCAACCCTGGGAAAAGAGTATGCTGAGCGCGATCGAACGCGCTATTTTTGAAGCCAATCTGGGCTTTACCCCGATGAACGACGGCGAAGTGGTGCGCATCAATATTCCGCACATGACGGAAGAACGCCGCAAAGACCTCGTCAAAAAGGTCAAGCAGTATGGCGAGGATGCCAAAGTGAGCGTGCGTAGCGCCCGGCACAAGGCGATGGACGGGATCAAGAAAGCTGTGAAGGATGGTTATCCGGAAGATGCCGGCAAGCGTCGCGAAGAGGAGATCAACAACATGACGCAGAAATTCTACACCAAGATCGACGAGATCGTCAAGGTCAAGGAAACGGACATCATGACGGTCTGACGACCGCGATCTGCCCAAAGAAAAATGGATTAGTATGAGTGAACAGTGGGTTCCCCGGTGGGGAGCCCGCTGTTTTTTTTTACCGGCTGGTCAGCCGTACGATCGGGCAGACCATTTCCTCCAGCGAGATCCCGCCATGCTGGAAGGTATTCTTGTAGTAGTTGTGGTAGTAGTTGTAGTTGTTCGGATAGAGGAAGAACTTGTCTTCCTTGGCGAAGATGAAGGTCGAGCTGACGTTCGGGCGCGGCAGGCGGGCCTCTTCGGGATCGCGCACGGCCAGCACGTCCTTTTTCTCGTATTGCAGGTTGCGGCCCACCTTATAGCGAAGATTGGTGGTCGTTTCGCGGTCGCCCACTACTTTGGATGGCTGGTTGACGCGGATGGTGCCATGATCGGTCGTGACGATCAGCTGGATCGGGCGCTCGGCGGCCCGTTGCAGGGCTGCCCAGAGCGGCGAGTTCTGGAACCACGAGCGCGTCAGCGAGCGGTAGGCTTTTTCGTCGCCGGCCAACTCCTTGAGCACCTCCATCTCCGTACGGGCGTGCGAGAGCATGTCGATGAAGTTGTACACGATGACGGTCAGGTCGTTGTTGAGGTAGTTCAGGATGTTGTCCTGCATTTCCTTGGCGTTCGACACGTTGGTGACCTTGACGTAGTCGAACTTCAGCGGCTTGCGCACGAGGCGACGGATCTGCTCGCCGAGCAGGTCGTGCTCGTGCAGGTTCTTGCCGCCTTTTTCGTTGTCGTTGAGCCACCAATCAGAGTGGTACTTGGCGATGTCGGCCGGCGTCATACCTGCAAAAATGGCGTTGCGGCTATATTGCGTGGAGGTCGGCAGGATGCTGTAGAAGTAATTTTCCTCTTCCGTCCGGAATTCCTGAGTGATGATGGGCTCGAGTATCTTCCACTGATCGTAGCGCAGATTGTCGAGCAGCAGCAGGATGGTGGGCATGTCGTCGGACAGTTGCGGAAAAACCTTTGTTTTGAGGAGGTGGTGCGACATGACCGGCCCCTCGGTTTCTTCATTGATCCAGTCGAGATAGTTCTTCACCACAAACTTGGAAAACTCGGTATTGGCCTCGCTCTTTTGCATGGATAGGATGTCCATCATGGCGGTCGAGTTCGACTCGTCGATCTTGATCTCCCAGCTGATGAGCTTGCGATATACGTCGACCCATTCCTCGTAGTCGAGTCCGCTGTTGATCTGCATCATCAGTTGGCGGAATTCCTGCTGATAATCGGAGGTCGTCTTTTCCCGCACCAGGCGTTTGTTGTCGACGATCTTTTTGAGGGTCAGGAGGATCTGGTTGGG
>JAGQXA010000756.1 GCA_020436865.1 Saprospiraceae bacterium
ATTTCTTCCCCAACCCTTTCCATTCCACAGCCAACTTGAGTTTCCAGCTGATGCAGGCCGAGCGTGTCCGGGTCCTTCTCTATGACCCCTTGGGCCGGAAAGTAAGGACGCTTTTGGAAGAAACCCTACCTCCAGGAGAGTTTGAGCGCGCTATAGACTTGAAGGGATTTCCCGGAGGCCTCTACTATCTTCATCTCCAGACCGACTCGACGGAACAGGTCATAAGAGTGTTGCATTTGTACTAAACCGGAAGTTGAAAAGAAAGGACGGCGCCCGATATCGAGCGCCGCCCTCTATCCTTCTACTTTCCTGCGGCGGCATACCAGCTGGCATACATCACTTCCGGCGGCATGGGCGCCTGAGCGCGCGTCTGCTCGTCTTGAAAGACTTCCAGGTCGAGGTTGTGGAAGGAAAGGATCTTCCAGAGGCCGTCCTTTTTTTCCAGCACGCCAGACCACAGCACGTCCGGATCTTTGGGGCGACCTTCTCCTTTTGGGACCACCGCTGCAAAGACGTGGATCAGGGCGAGGTCTTCGCGCAGGAACCGGATCTTGTCCACCGTGGCGTAGTGATCGGTATCTTTATAGACAAACTCGAAAAGCCGCTGATGACCTTCGGCGTTCTGCTGTTGGCTCAGCCCTTTCAGGTAATACCCGTTCCAGACGACGAAGTCGTGCTGCTCGGCAAATACACTGGCGAATTGCTCACCGCTGCCGGCGGTCCAGGCGTCGGCGATCGTTTGCACGACCTGGCGGATGGCTTGCTCGTCGGCCGAAGTCTGTGAGAAAATGCCGGAAGTGGTGAAGAAGAGAAAGAGGATGAAAGGTACGATTCGCATGATCTTGGATTTGAATGGAGATTTGGAAATAAAATGCTTCGTCAATGACCGCCGGCGTTGGCGATCCAGTTTTCCAGGGCATACAGGGCGTCGCCGGCATGTTCGCGAATGTGGTCCGGCATGGCTTGTAATTGATCGAGCAGGGCCGCCAGAAGAAGGGCGGAGGCCGTCAAAACGAGCAGGAGGTACAGGGTCTGAGCCAGCTTTGGTTGCTGATCCGTTAGATCTTTCATTACAGGGGTTCTTTTGATGAATAATGGATGTAAAAAGTGATGGCTCAAAAGTACTCCTGCCGGCGCCCCAGGGGCTATCATATTTGACGCAATCCTTATCAAATTTGTCGCAAACCGGGTCTCATCACCAAGACACCCATCCATGCGTGGAACTGCACAACCTTTTCGTCGATAGAAATTGCACAAATGGAATGGGAACGGATAGTTTTGCAAATAGGTGCGATTCCCTATCTTGTAAGATTCCCCGACAACACCAATTTCCGGTCCTGCACAGCCGGCAATCGGCACAGGCAATCCGGTTAAGAAAACTCAAACATGCAATACAAGAAGCTCACTTCCGGTGAAACGATCATCGAGTTTCACAACAACTGGCTGGGCGAGGAGACCGTGATCGTGAATGGACAGATCGTGTCCAAAAAGTCCTCGGTTTGGGGTACCAACCACTACTTCACGGTGGTGGAAGAGGGCCGCAACGCCCGCTACGTTCTGACCACCAAGGTCAACAACGGCATGCAGGTCGCGCTCGATCTGAGCCGCAACGGCAAGCTCGTACAGGAAGACGTGCCGGTGCCCTTCGGTTCGATGCCCAAGAAGCCCAAGAACACCGCAAAGATCAAGGGGTTGCAGCATCTTCAGGAATATGCGCTCGAAGAAGCGCTGGAGGAATTCCAGCGTGCCCTCGACTTCGAACCGCAGGATCCGGAGATCCACTTCCACATGGCCTGCGCCTATTCGACCCTCGAACGCCTGCCGGAGGGCTTCGAAGCGCTGAAGATGGCCGTCGAAAACAAGCTGCCCGACCAGGAAATGATCCTCAAGCACGATATGCTGGCCTTCCTGCGCATTCACGAGGCCTTCGAGGAATTCCTGGGCAGCGGATTCCAGGAGTACGACAGTAAGAAGCTGAAGGCCCGGCCGGAAGAATAAAGTAGGGCGAAGCGGTAAGAAACATTCTGGCCCTTTCCGGTAACGTTTTTGCTCTTCGGGCAATAGAGGGATAGGTTCCGAATGGATCCGTGTACCAAACCTGAACCCTGCCATGCAATATCAGAAGATCACCTTCGGCATCACCACCATCGAGTTTCACAACAACTGGGTAGGAGAAGAAACGGTCGTCGTCAACGGACAGGTCGTCTCCAGGAAATCCACAAAAGACGGCGCCCAGCACTATTTTAGCGTCATGGAGTTTGGACACAATGCACACTACGTGCTGATCTCCCGCATCGGCAGCAACGGCCTGACGCTCGACCTGATCCGGAACGGCCGGCCGGTCCGGGAAAGTGTTCCGCTACAATATGGCTTCAATGACAGAGAATTCACCTATCACCCGGACAAACTCCGCGGATTGAAAAAGCTGAAGGAATACGATCTCGAAGGAGCTCTGGAGGAGTTTGAAAAAGCGGTGGGCGGTTGCCCGGAAGATCCGGAGATCTACTTTCACATGGCCTGCGCCTACTCCGTGCTGGAAGACCTGGAAAACGGATATGAATGCCTCCGGAAAGCGGTCGAACTCGGCCTGCGCGATCTGGAGATGATCCTCAACCACGATATGCTGGCCTTCCTGCGTATTCACGAGGCCTTCGAAGCGTTTCTCGACAGCGGATTCAAGCAATACCAACTCGAAAAGCAAGCCGAAGAGGAGCCGAAGTAGTCAAAATTCAACCGGAATCAAATGTGCCCTGCATGATATGAAATTCACGGAAGAACAACGATTCAACCAACTATGGCTGTGGGCCATCCTGCTAGGAGTTTCTCTGTTCCCGGCCTACCTCATTTTCCGACAGCTTCTGTTCGGCCCACCCGTGGGCGAAGAGCCCATGTCGAACGCAACCATGCTGCTCATCGCCTTATCGATAAGCATGCCGGTCTGGCTCTTCAGCAGGCTCGCCCTGCTTACCGAGATCGACAGCCGGGAGATCCGGATCCGCTTTGTGCCGTTCGTCAGGCGCGTGGTTTCCTGGGAAGAGGTCGAAAAGGCCGAGGTAATCGATTACGGCTTCATCGGCGGCTGGGGCATCCGTTATGGTTCCAAGTACGGCACGGCCTACAACGTGCAGGGACGGATGGGACTGGCCCTCGAACTGAAGAACGGGAAGAAGCTGCTCGTCGGCACCCAGAAACCCGATGAACTTCGGTCTTTCTTAACGAACATCCGCCCGATTCCGCGATGAAAAAGCCAAGGTTCCATCCGTTCCCGATCCTGTCATCCGCCCGCCTGAGGCTGCGCCGGCTCACGCATTCGGATGAGACCGATCTATTCGCCCTGCGCACCGACGAACAGGTCAACCGCTACCTCGGCCGGCCGGCCCCTCAAACGCCGGCCGAGGTGCAGACCTTCATCGCCACCATAGACGGAGGCATCGACCAGGATCGCTGGATCTATTGGGCGATCTCTCTGCGCGATCGCCCGGAACTGATCGGCACGATCTGTTTGTGGAACTTCTCCGACGACCAGCAAACTGCCGAACTGGGCTATGAACTACTTCCCAACTACCAGGGCCGCGGACTCATGAGCGAAGCCCTGCAAATGGTCCTTGACTTCGCCTGGAACCGATTGCGCCTGGCCGCTTTAGAGGCCTATACGCATCCGAAGAACCAAAGCTCGACCCGCCTATTGCAAAAATATGGATTCACCAGTGCCGGCGCAGTTCAGCAAGACTCCAGCGCCGAGCTGATCTTCCGGCTCACCCGGTTTCGATGATCGACACATCTCTCAACCCCGGATCCCTCGATACACCCGTCCGGATCCCAGAAAAGCGCATAAAAATGAAATCAACGATTCTCCTCTCTCTGTACCTGCTGCTCCTCTCCTTCGCGATGAACGCGCAGGACTTCGGAGACTACTACAGCGATCAGCTCGACGAGGGCTCCAAGTTCCTTTGGGCCACCTACCATCAATTGGCAGAGCGGACCGCCGACGGCAAATATGTGCTGAAGATCTTCTACCCGGAAAAAAAACAGATAACCCACCGCATCACCTACGCCGATAAGAAGCTAAGAATGGTCGATGGGCCCTACGCCGAATGGTACGACAATGGATACAAATGGAAAGAGGGACAGATGAAGGATGGGCAAAGGAGCGGTTACTGGACGACCTACTCCTTCGAGCATGGTGGGAAAACCGGCTATGGGCAATACGAGGATGGACAGGAACAAGGGAAATGGCTCTCCTACGACTCCCTGGGAAGGGTCACGTCGGAATTCTCCTACCTGCACGGAAGGCTCCATGGCGAAAGCAGGTTCTACGACGAAGAAGGAGAACTGACCCGGATCAGCGTATACGAAGGCGGAGAGTTGATCTCTAGCGAGGAGATCGGCGAGAAGACAAGCGACGGAGATGCCCCAGCCGACGGATCGACCTATAAAGTAGTGGAAGAAATGCCTTTCCTGAAAGGTTGCGAGAACGAAGATCCGGAGACACAAAAACTCTGTAGCCAGAAAGAGATGCTGATCAGTATCTACTCCAACATCAAGTACCCTCCGATCGCCAGGGAGAATGGCCTGGAAGGTACGGCCCTGTTCAGTTTTGTGATCGAAAAGGATGGAAGTCTGACGAATCTGACCACCATTCGCGGTCTATGCCAAGGCGTAGAAGAGGAATGCCGGCGGGTCATCAGCGAGCTTCCGGAATGGAATCCGGGCAAGCAGCGCGGCAAGCTCGTTCGGGTGCGATTCAACCTGCCGATCAAATTTAAGCTGGAGTAACCACCTGTAGAAACGTATAGGCCCCGACACTGCGTCTGATTTAGGGATACCCACCTTTCGTCCTCGCCCAAAAAGCGGTAACTTGTTTGCCCCGGACTATTAGAGGACAATAACCAGAAACCATGACCAGAGTATCCCCTCTGCTGCTGACCATCCTATTTACCACGATCAGCTGCGATTTGCTTGACCTCGTTGGCGGTGGCATTTTCAACGGAGACAATCCACCTCAAATTCAGTTCGGTGCAGAAGCCAACCCGACCGGTAATCCCATCGGCGGCGGCGAAGGCTATTCCGAGATCTTTACCAACGGCGATTATGTCGTACACGATGCCGGCGAACTGCTCCTGGCATTCGCCGTGGCCCAACCGGGGGAGGTCATCTATGTCGCGCCCGACTCAGAGATCAACATGAACGGCAATGACCAGCTCTTTATTCCGGAAGGCGTGACCTTGGCCGGCAACCGCGGGCAAAACGGTTCGCCCGGCCCGCTGCTGTACATGACCTATGTGAATACTGGCGACATCCTCTTCCGGCCGGAAACGGGCACGCGGATCACCGGCCTGCGGATCAAGGGCCCGGAAGCCGACCTGCCCGATATCGACTACGATGTCAATCCGGCTACCAAATCGCGCGGTTTCCGCATTCATGGGGCCACCCAGGTCGAGATCGACAACTGCGAGATCTCCAACTGGCAACGCGCCGGCATCGAGGTGGAGATCAACGCCTCCGATGTGTATATCCACCATAACCACCTGCACGACGTGCATTCCTACCCGGTCAGCGTGCTGAGCTATTCCACGCCCCCGGTGCTGATCGAGGCCAACCGCATCGACTGGATCTGGCACGCTACCGCCGGCGCCGGCGATCCGGGCAGCGGCTACGAGGCCCGCTACAACATCATCACGCGCAAAGCAGTACCCGATTCCTGGCAGCCATACGATGGCAGCCACGCCATCGACATGCACGCCGACGACGAGATCGAAGCGTCGAGAGATCAACTGGTCGGCGCCGACGTGATCCGGATCAGTTACAATACCTTCATCGAAGAAGCCGAAGGCGATCCTTCGGTTGCACTGCACCGCGACGCCTACATCCGCGGCGTTCCGCGCATCATCGCCGAATTCCACCACAATTGCTTCCTAAATACCGACCCGGCCCAGGCAATAGTACACATGGGCGGAAACGTCTGGGTACACCATAACCTCTATGGACCGGACAGTACCCTGGTGGTGATCGCCGACGAAACGACGCCGCAGATCCTGTTTCACAATCCGCCGCCGCCCGACGAAGAAGTTCCTGTTATGACCGGCGACTTCCTCGAGGTCGATGTCGAAGTGAATGTACTGGATCAGCTGGAACTGTCCATCGTACGGATCGAACTGAATGGGGAAGAGATCTATGCCGGTACGGGCGCACCGGCTCCAGGTGAGTTGATGATCGACCTCACGGAGTTAGACCCCGCAATGCCGTATCACG
>JAGQXA010000757.1 GCA_020436865.1 Saprospiraceae bacterium
GCGCCATGGGCCTCCGCCTCATCCCGCTTCTTTCCCCCGCTCTTTTGACCGATGAACAGGAAGTATTGCCAGCATCCGAAGTAAACCGGCCGCACCTCTCTCACCGCTATCGTAAAATGCGACAATAACTCGGGCAGCAGATGGCCGTCCATTCGCACGTGATGACCGCTCATATGCCGTCGAAAGGCGCCGAGGGGGCTGCGGTGAAAATCCACTACGGCTATCCAGCCACCGACGGGCAGGTGCTCCCAGGCCTGACGGATCAACTTGTTCCACTGGGGGTTAATCATGCTCAGCACGTACGAGCAAACGATCACCTCGGGCTGGGGGAGGTGATGGGCCGACCGTTTTCCATAGGCTCCCTGGAAAAGCCTGATCTTTCCTGAGACAGACTGCAAACGCCGGCTGGCCAGTTGTAGCATGTCGTCCGATACGTCGACCCCCATCAGCCGGGAATCGGGAAAACGCCTGGCCAGCAGGCTCAGGTTATGACCGGTACCGCAGCCGACCTCGATGATCGAAGCGGGCAAGGCCACCGTTTCGGCTAGTTTTCGGATCAATCGCCGTCGACCGAAGAGAAAAGACCAGCGGGTCAGGTCGTAGATCTTCGATTGAAACCGGTAATAGGCGTTCATGCGGTCGCTTTGCTCGCGCTGCTTGTTGGTCAACAAAACAGGGAGCGGTTCGATCTCGATAGGACCGGATCCGGTAGGAAAGTGCTTGGTCATTGTCCTTGGGTTTGGTCAGGAAACGATTCCGAGGTAGGTGCTGGCATAGGTGCCGACCCGGTCGGCAGACTGGCTCAGCGCCGCCAGCTCGCGGTCGAATTGAACGCGTTCTCTGACGAGATCGGGGAAGAAATCGACTTCTGCTGCGGCCGAGCGCAGGAGGATGCGCGTGCCCGGCCGGCTGTTCTTCAGGATCAGGCGCCATTCCTCCTTCAAGCCCTCCGGGTCGTTAGCCGCCAGCCAGTCCTGATGGTCGAGCAATACGAAGTGGCTGTATGGCCCCGGGTGTTCCCGCAGGAAATCCGCCAGCGTCGTGCTGTGGGTATGGATGCGATCGACCCGGGCTCGCAAGACCGGCTGGTTATCCGGTTCCAGGTAGGCCGGACAACAAGCTGGCTGATAGGAGCCCTCCAGATACACCCGCCAGAAGTAGTTGTCATGCAGTGGGCGTTCGCAGAACACTTGCCGCAGACACTCCTGAATGTAGCCCAGCGCTCCCTGCTCGTACTTCTGCATGAACAATTCCTGCTGACTGCGCGGCACGCCGACCAGGCTCATGACCAGGTGCCGGTTGAGGATCCACCGGACCAGCCGGCCGGTCAATTGCGCCTCGATGGCCGGATACAAGGCCCGTTGTTCTGCGATCGTCCGGGCGGCAAACAACTGCCCGATCTGCCTGCGCAACGAGCGGCGCAACTGCAGATAGCGGCCGGCCATCCACGCAAAACTGCCGGAAGTGCCGTAATAGTAAAACGAACCCCGCTTCCCTTTTCCGGAAAAGTAGTAGATCTTGCGGTCCCAGTACCTTTGGGCGTAGGGCGGCAGTTGCGGGCGCAAAAGGTCGCGGTAGAGCGCCTCGGCCTGAGGATGCCGGCCTTCGCCGAAAAGGCGGAAGAGATCTGAGTGGTCGAGGAATTGCAGGGCGGCCAGCTTCAGCTCCAGCAGGGCATTTTGCCGGTAATTGACGTCGACGCAGTGAATGCGGGCCGGATCGTCGAGCAGGTACTCCAGGGCATTGCAGCCGGCAGAAGTGATCATGACAACCCGGCTATCGGATTCTAATTGGAGTAGCTGCCGGTCGCAGCGGGGGTCTTCCCAGCAGGTATTGTACACGAGGTTGCCCTTGTGCATTCGCCGAAAAGCCCAATCTTTGATCAGGTCGGTCTTTTTCATGTTAGTTATCATAAAGTTTCGAATAGCGGTCAGCCTTTCGAGCGCAACCATTCGTAGGTAGCCGATTGCGCCCTTAGCGGGGCTGCTTCATCGTCGGCTTGTACGTATCGGTTCTCTTGCCGGCCATGCAACAGGCGGGCCTTGACGTTGTCGTTCAGTTGGAAATCCAGGAGTTCCCGCAATTCCCCGAAGATCTTCCGGTCGTAGATGGGCATGGCCACTTCCACCCGGCGGTCGAGGTTGCGCGTCATCCAGTCGGCGGAGGCCAGGTACATTTCCTCCTGACCGCCGTTGCCGAACAGGTAAATGCGGGCATGTTCCAGGAAGCGATCCACGATGCTGGTCGCCTCGATCCCTTCGCTCCAGTCGGGTATGCCGGCCAGCAAGCAGCAAATGCCCCGAATGATCAGGCGAACCTTCACGCCGGCCTGCGCGGCTTCATAGAGCTTGTCGATCATGCCGGGGTCTTCGAGGCTGTTCATCTTCAGGATCAGATAGGCCTGCCTGCCGGCCCTGGCGTGCTCGATCTCGCGGTCGATCAGTGCCGTGAATCCACTGCGCAGGGCGAAGGGAGAAACCAGCAGGTGCTTGCAACGCGGTAGAATGATCCGACCTTCGAGCAATTGGAATACCTGGGCTACTTCGGTCGTCAGCCGTTTGTCGCAGGTCAGCAGGGCGTGGTCGCCGTACAGCCGCGCCGTCTTTTCGTTGAAATTGCCGGTGCCCAGATAGGCGTAGCGACGCGGCTTTTCACCTTCCCGTCGCGTGATCAGGAACAGTTTCGTGTGCACCTTGATGCCCGGATAGCTGTACAAGACCTTGGCGCCGGCTTCCTGCAGGCGCTGACCCCAGAACAGGTTGGAAGCCTCGTCGAAGCGGGCTTTGGCCTCGATGAAGGCCACTACCCGTTTGCCGCGGCTCAGGGCGTGCAGCAGCGCTTCAGTCACCAGCGACTTGCTGGCCACCCGGTAGAGGGTGATCTTGATGCTTTCGACCGTTTCATCCTCGGCAGCTTCCCAGAGGAGCTTAGGCACGTAGTCGTATTTCTGATACGGAAAGTGCAGGATGCGGTCGCCCTCTTCGATGGCAGTCAGCAACGAGGCGGCCTCCTCCAGTTCGGGATGGGGGAGGGGCGGCATCGGCGGATCGTACAGTTCCACCTTCCCGCTCGGATTCGGAAAGGTGAAGAAGTCGTTGAAGTTGTGATAGCGGGCGCCCGGAATGAGATCGTTCTTACTTAGTTGGAACAGTTCGACGAGTTGCTGCAGCAACTCCGCCGGCATCGCGCTGTCGTAGAGGAAGCGGGTGGGCAGGCCGATGTTCCGCTCCGAAAGGCCCTGGCGGATCTTCTCGACCAGGTTTCCCGAGAACTCATCGTCGATGTACATCTCGGCATCGCGCGACAGCTTGATGCTGTAGGCTTCCGGCGTCGGCCGGTCAGGCAGGAACTCCTCCAGGTTGAAGCGAATGAGGTCGTCGAGAAAGCTGACGTAGTGCCCCTGTCCGGCGGAGGGTAACACGACGAATCGCGGCAATTCGTCGGAGGGGATCTCCAGCAGCTGAAGCTCCTGCCGGTCGCCGCTCCCGATCGCGAAGTATAAGGCTTTGTTGCGAAGAAAGGGCGGCTGCTGGTCGGTCTGAGCGCGAATGAGGTGGAGTGCCGGGGCCACCTTTTCCCGAAAGTACTGCCGCGCAAAGGCCTGCTGGCCGGCGTCGTACTCGCTTTCCGGAATGAGGAAAATGTCCTGCCGGCCCAGTTCGGGAAGGATCTCCTCGCGGAAAATGCGTCCGAATTCAGCCTGCTGCCGGTCGACGATCGCCCGGATCTCGCGCAGGGTCTTCTTGGGCTTGATGTTCAAAGCCTGACGCGTTTTCTTTCGCAACTCCTTGAAACTGCGAAGCGAAGCAACGCGGACGCGGAAAAACTCGTCGAGATTAGAGGAATAGATCGCCAGGAACTTGATCCGCTCGTACAGAGGCACTTGCTCGTTCTGGGCTTCTTGCAGGACCCGGTGATTGAACGAAAGCCAACTGAGATCGCGGTCGAGGTAGGAACTCTCCATGCAGGTGCAGGTTTAAACCCCCGAAGTTAGCATGCCCCGATGGGGAATTCCAAAGGATAAAGGGTTAAATAAGTATTAAGTTTCCCGGCGAGATCAGGCCAGTTGTATCGGCACGTCCTGCAGTTCTTTGCCGACAAACTTGAGGACGTACTTCTTGATCTGTTCGCGGACCTGCCGGAATTCCTGCAATTGCTCGGTCCGCGTGCCCGTAGCTCCGGCTGGATCCGGAAAGTGGCGGTGCAGCAAAAGGGTGCCCTTCGGAAAGATGGGCAAGGCGGTCTGCGCTTCGTCGCAAACGCTGATCACATAGTCATACTCCTGCCGATCGACCTGATCGATCCCTTTGGAATAATGACCGCTCATGTCGATCCCGTCTTCCTCCATGACCTCCACGGTCAGCGGATGCAGTTCTCCGGGGCGGATGCCGGCGCTGGCGACGGGCACAAAGCCATTCGTGTAATAGCGCAGATATCCTTCCGCCATCTGCGAGCGGCAGGCATTGCCCAGGCAAACCACTAAGATCTTTTTACTCATCGGAAAACTGTTGCAGGGGCCAGCGCAGCCCTTGGATCCGCTTTTGTTCGGTTCGGTCGAAATGGGTCTGGAAGGAAACGAACTCCGTTCCTTCCGCAATCGAGCCGTTCCCTAAACAAAAATACCCCGTTCGACCGGAAAAACCCTGGACTTTTCCGAAAAAATCAGGATTGGTTTTCCAAGGTGTGGGCCTGGATCGACAATACCGGCGTTTTCCCCTGATAGGCCATCGACTTGGTTTGGCTGTAGTGGAAGAGTTCTTGCAGGAAATTCCGCTTGTGCGTCAACATAGCGACCAGATCGATGGCTTGTTCGTCGAGGAAGATCGAAAGTTCCTCCTTCAGGAAATTGCCCTCCAGTACCTCGAAGTGGAGTTTGGGAACCCCGGCAAAATCCTGGCGGAAGGTTTCCATGCGCTTGGTGTAGAAGTGGGTATGTGCGGTGTCGACATTGACGCAGTAGACCTGGGCGTCGAACAACTTAGCGAATTCCAGCACGTGACGCAGGGCCTTTTTCTCCTCTTCGGCAAATTCGGTGGTAATGGCGATCCGGTCGATCCGGCCGTCGAAGCGGGCCTCCTGCGGCACGGCCAGCACGGGGCAATTGGCATTTTCCAGTACTTCGCCGGCGATGCTGCCGAAGAAAAGATTGCGCAGGCCGGTAGTTCCCTTGGTTCCCATAATGATCAGGTCGCTGCCGTATTCCTCGGCTTTTCGCAGGATGGTCAGCAGGGTCGGGCCCTTGACGAGCGCATTATTGATGGGAACGTGCCCGAGATCGTTCTCTTCTGCGATCCGGCGCAAAGCCGGTATCGAGTCGCGAAAATTCTCGAACTCCTCGAGGTCGATGCTCTCATAGACCTCGCGCAAGGTGTTGGGCAGGTGGGCCGCGTGAATGTCGGGCAATTGATACACGTGCAGCGTCGTGATCGTAGCGCCCAGTTTGTCGGCGACCTTGAGGGCGTACACAAACGCATTTTCAGCTGCCGCCGAGAAATCGGTGGGGAAGAGGATCTTTTTCATGGAACAGGTAGATTATCTTCACCTAAAATAAAGTAAAACGCCCCAATTTGCGATGACTTCCGTCAGCTTCGCCGCAAATCTTAGCATTGGCTTAACATTGGCCCTCAGTTTTCCTTGACCAGGATCACGGGATCCTGATCGATATCGATCTCGACCCCATTGTAGAGCAGTTGGCTCAGATTGAACTGATCGACGCAGTCGCCCTCCGTGCGGTCGACGGTCAGGCGCAGCGTATCGGTGTCGGCCGAAGCGATCATGAGCAGGTACGGATCGTCGTTGAAGATATCGAAACCGGCCAGATTGACCACGAAGCGATAGGTCCGGCTGACCGGATTGTAGACCCGCTCGGTGATCACGTTATTTCCGTTGACCAGCAGGAAGATCGATTCCGGATCGTAGGGATAGTCGGGGCCTACGAGTTCCTTGAATTCTTCGTCGACGATCTTGAAGGAGAATTCATAGCTGGGCGCCGTGAAATCGCGGCACTCGTCGCAGCCGGGTAGGATGAAAAGGAGTAGCAGGAGCGACGCCAGGAGGGCGATCCTGCGCCGGGAGTGGGAGGTGTTAGCGCGTGTCATCGGTGAATTTTTTGGTCTGCCACAAAGATACGAACACTTCTACACAGAGTACTATCGAGGCGGTTCGGCTTCGGCAAAAGCTTCGCCCGGCGGCTGGGGCGGCGCCCAGTTTTCCAGCAATAAGGACAACAGGCGGATCAACATCATCAGCACCAGCGGGATGCAGGCCGGATGCAACTGTTGCGGCAGGGCTATCCAGGCGACCAGCAGGCCTGTCCAGATCAGGCTGACGACCGAGCCCCAGAGCAAGGCGCCGCGCCGACGCCCTCGTCCGTAGTAGTACGTCAGCGGCAGCAGCAGCGGGTTGGCCCACAGGAGGTTGTAGTTCCAGGCCGTGGCCGGATGGTCGGTTCCCCACCACATGAACAACAGCAAACAACCGAGCAGGCCGCTCAGGCCGAAGAGCATCAGATCGATCTGCAGCA
>JAGQXA010000758.1 GCA_020436865.1 Saprospiraceae bacterium
GAGCGCCGGTCGAGAGAGCGTTGAAAACCATGCAGGAAGATATACAGGAAACTGAGCATCGAAAGCAGCATCGAAGCGTGATAGGCCAGCCGGTCGACCGTTTGCGAGACGAAGAAGTAATTGCGTCCGGGCTCGATCAGGTTGAAGAACAGGTTGAGCGCCACCGCCGTATAGACGCCCAATCCGATCGTCAGCCCCACGTTGGCGCCGATGAAGAGCTTGCCGAAGCCGGGCCTGGTCTGAAAAACTTGATGCTTGTAGCTCAGCGACCCGAGCAGGAAGACCAGAAAGTAGGTCAGCAGGCGCTCCCGCTGGAAATCGAGCAGGGCGGTCAGGCTCCAGCCGCTCAGTTTTAGCGTGGAAATGAGCATGCCGTAGCCCAGCCCGACCACGAAGGTGAGCAGTACTCCGGTTCGCATGGAGAGGTCGAACGACAGCAGTTTGAGTTTCGCCAAAACGACATACAGGACCTGGAAAAGGAACAAGACCGGCAGGAACCAAAGCCAGTGCTGCGAGGGGTCGTTGGCGAAGAAGCCGGGATCGGCGCCTGCCCGCTGGTAGAAGTGGAAATAAGAATACCAGGCTTCCTGCGGCAGTCCGCGCGAATACAGAAAGATCGCCTTGTAGGCCGGGATCAGCGTCAACACGGCGATGGCCCAGGGCAACATGATCCGCTTCAGTTTGGAGATCAGGAATCCGCCGCTGCCCTTCTTTTGCAGAGAAACGGGGGCAAAATAGCCGGAGATGAAGAAGAGGATGAACATCACGAACAGATCGAGGTAAAGGCCGACAAGGCCCAGCCAGTCTGCCTTGGCGGAGTCGACCACGATCCAGTTGCCTGCCATGCTGTTCTGAAATACAAATCCGGCGTGATACACGATCACCAGAAAGATCAGGAAGGTTCTCAGGTTGTCCAGAAAATATACGCGGGAAGTCATTTTATGTAGGTGTTTTTTGTTTCGGCCTGTGGCTCATTGATGGCCCGGGCGCCCCTCCAATTCCTCGTCGATCAGGCCGATGATGGCGTCGATCTCGTCGAGGGCGCGGTGGTAGATGCTGTCTTTCCCCCGGGTCAGGAAGATGCTTTCAATAAACAGGTTTTGCAGTTCTACCGAATAGAGTTTTTCCGGTTGCTCGACCCGCAGCGTGGCGTAGTTGATCACCCCTCGCAGTTCGGGCGACAGCTCGTTGATGATGATCTCCCAGTGAATGTCTTCCAGCCTGTTGAGATGGGTGTAGGTCATCTCCAGGCTCTGTAACTTCGCCGGGATGTCGGAGTTTTTCAGGAGGCGCAGATCTCCGCTGTTCACCAGGGTTTCGTAGATGTTGCCGGTCCGGTGAAAATCGGAATATTGCGAAAGCCCCATGGTGATCAGCGCCAGACTATCGAGTTTGCTGCGATCGTTCGCGGCGATGATCCGGCTGGCCTGCTCGTATTGGGAGGAGAAATAGTGGTTGAATTCCTGCACACCGGCCAGTTCCAGTCGATCCTCCGCGATCTGCTGCCGGATGTTGCGGTAGGATTTTTGCTCTTCGATCCGTTCGAGCCGACCGGTGTTCCAGTTGTTGATCTGCAGGGCGATCAGGATGCCGATCACGACCAGCACGATCTCTCCCAGGGCGTACAGCAAATAGCGCCCGACCGGCGTAGCAGGACTCTGGAATGCTCCTCTTAAGAACAGTTGTTGCCGGATCTTCCGGAATAGTTTGATCATGCGGCTGCTATTGCTTTTTCTCAATTGCCGGGAGGATGTATTTCTCCAAGACCTTGAATTCCTTGACTTTCGAAAGATAGTTGCCGCCGGTGAAGACGACGACTGCGTTCAGGCCGGGCATCACGATGATCTTCTGTCCGCCCCAGCCGTTTGCCCAGAAGAGGTCGATGGGCTTTCCGCGAACGGTCAGCCGCTTGGTCCACCAGGTGTAGCCGTAACCCACCTTCCTGATATCCTCCCCGGGCATCCTGATGTTCGTGTTTCCCCGGTATGGAACGGCGCTTTTCTGGACCCAGTGCTCGGAGAGAATTCGGGTGTCGTTCCAAACTCCTTGCTGGAGATAGGTGATCCCGAACTTCAACATCCCTCTCGGACTGATCTGCAGGGAACTCGCTGCGTCGAGCATTCCGTTGTGGAACTCGATCGTCCAGGCCACGGAATCGATCTGCAGCGGCTCGAACAGGTACTTTTCCGCGAATTTGTCGATCCGCATCCCGCTGGCGTGCCGGAGGATCTCTCCCAGCGCCTGCATGTCGCCTCCCGAATAGGTGAAATGGGCGCCCGGCTCGTACAACAGCGGTCGTTCCAGGACAAAGGAAAGCGGGTCGTCGCCCTGGTTGAACCAGATCCCGATGGCGTCGTTTTCGGCACTGCTCAAAGGGGCGCCCCACTCATCCCACGCCAGCCCGGAGGTCATGGTCAGCAGGTGCTCGATGGTGATCTTCTCCTTCCCTCCCGTACCCAGGCGCCGGTGTTCCGGCAA
>JAGQXA010000759.1 GCA_020436865.1 Saprospiraceae bacterium
AATTCGCCTTGTCGGGCCGCACGCCTTCTCCGCGCAACTCTTCGCGTACGTACTGCGCATCGCCGCTGCGGATCTTGGCGCCGACTTCCTCGGCACGGTCGCGGATGTCCATCAGGATTTTGCGAGGCGACAACTTCTTGCCGGTCAGGTTGGCCGGACACACGGCGGTGCAGCGGCCGCATTCGGTGCAACTGTAGGCGTCGAGCAGGTTTTTCCAGCTGAGGGTAAAGACGTCGTTCGCGCCGAAGGTCGGCAATTCCTCTTCTGCCGGGGCTTCCGCGAAGGCCGCCTCGGGGTCGAGCATGCTCTTCACCTCGTTCATGATCTCCGGCATGTTCTCCATCCGTCCGCGGGGCTCGAGCCGGGCGAAATAGGTATTGGGGAACGCCAGGAAGATGTGCAGGTGCTTGGATTTCGGCAGGTAGTTCAAGAAGGCGAACACGACCAGAATGTGCAACCACCAGCCGAAGCGCTCGACGACCATCAGCGTATCGGCGTCGAACCCGCCAAACAGCACAGGCCCGAGCCAGCTGCTGACGAGCAGGTCGCCAGTGTCGGGATAGTGTGCCGGATCGACCTCCTGCAGCAGAATATCGGCGCCGTTCATGCTAAAGATGCCGACCAGCAGCAGGATCTCGAGCAGGAGGATGAGGTTGCCGTCGAGGAAAGGCCAGCCTTTCATCTCGGGCTTGTGAAAGCGCGGGAGCTTGAGCAGGTTCCTCCGGGCCAGAAAGACGAAGGTCGCGACAAAGGCCAGCACCGAAAGGAGCTCGATGAAACTGATCAGGAAAGTATAGAATCCTCCTAGCTTCAGGGCGAAGAAGCGATGCACGCCGCCAAAGCCGTCGATGAAGATCTCGATCAATTCGATCTGGGTAAGTAGAAAGGCTACGTAGATGAACAGGTGGAAAACGGCCGGGATCCAACGCTTGAACATCTTCTGCTGCCCGAAGGCCACCAAAAGCACATTTTGCCAGCGTTGGCCGGTCTGCCCGGCGATCCGTTCGTCCTTTCCCAAAAGGATGTTGCTCCGCACCTGCCCGAATTGCCAGGCGGCCAGTCCGAAGGCGCCGAGCACGACCAGGGCGAAGGCGATTTGCTGCACCATGAAACGGGGTATTGGTTGGCCTTAAAAGTAGGAAAAATATGCTACATTTGGTGGCGGCAGCGCACAAACTTAATCGTCATGAAGATCCTTAACGCAAGGCAGATCGAACAGAAGACCAAGAGGCTGGCTATCGAGATCCTCGAGCAAAACTACGACGCTCCGGAGATCATCCTGCTCGGAATCAATAACAACGGGATGGAATTTGCGGAAATGCTTCTGCGTCAACTGGTCGAATGGACCGACAAGCCCATCACCCTCAGTCGATTGCGCCTTAATCCGGCCGCCCCGTTGGACGACGAGGTCCGCCTCGAAATGCCGATCGAAGACCTCCGCGATAAGGTGGTGATCATCGTCGACGACGTGGCCAATACCGGCCGCACGATCTTCTACGCCTGTAAACCGCTGCTGGCCACTCTGCCGCGCCGCGTCGAAGTAGCGGTACTGATCGACCGTACGCACAAATCCTTCCCCGTCAAGGTCGACTACTATGGGCTATCTCTGGCCACGACCTTAAAGGAAGACATCGACGTGCAGATCCGCGAAGTCGAAGAACGGGCCGTGTTTTTAAACTAGAAAGCCCCGGTTTTCCACAGACTTTTCCACATGTGTGAATAAATCCTGCAATTAACCTTTTATTCACTACTCATTTACAAGCAGTTAACAAGAAAAGTGGTTTAGGCGGGTCTTTGATCGTCCAGGGCTTCCCGCATCGCTCCGACACTGATGTCCTGATGCGAACTGTGGTAGCGTACCTCTCCCCGGTGTACGACGATCACCTGCGGCGATTGGTGGAGGATGCCCAACTTTTCTTCCACGAGATTGGATACGGGCCGGTACGATAACAGATCGAGGTAATACAGCTCGATTGCATGCGGCGCCTGGCCCCAGTCGCGCTCCAGTTGCCGTTTCGCCATCAGGCTGATGCCGCAGCGGGTACTGTGCTTGAAGATGGCCACCGGCCGGTGGAAGGACCGGTCGACGATCTCGTCGAGTTGCTCCGGGGCATGAAAAGTCTTCCAATTCTCTGGCAGCTCCTCTCGCTGCTCGCTGAAAAAGCGGTCGAAAAAACTCATGTCGTTTTCAGGTTAATCCTGCTAAGGATAGAAGGATATACAATTGAGGTGGCCGGTTGGTTTATTGGTTAAGTTGGTTTGTTGGTTAAGTTGGTTTGTTGGTTAATTAGTTTATTGGTTAATTGGGTCTCCAAACTCAAACTCACACTCAAACTCACACTCCTTCCACTCCTGCATACCTGACCCCCGTCAGCCGGTGCATATCGTAGTCGAAGGTGCTGAGATCGCCGGGATTGAACTGCGCTACCTCGGCATGGCCGCAAGCGCGGGCGATGACCTGGATCAGTTCGTTTGTTGCCGTAAAGAAGCGTTCCAACTGCCGGGCCGACCGCTCGATGTCGAGCCGGTTGCGCAGGTGTGCTTTTTGCGTAGCGATGCCGACCGGACAGTTATTCGTGTGGCAGGCACGCATTCCCAGGCAGCCGATGGCCTGGATGGCGGAATTGGCCACGGCCACGGCATCGGCGCCCAGCATCAGCGCCTTGGCGAAGTCTTCGGCAATGCGCAAACCGCCGGTGATGATCAGGGTGACGCCTCGCGCCTCCTGCCGGTCGAGGTGGCGCCGGGCGCGGGCCAGGGCCGGAATGGTCGGCAC
>JAGQXA010000760.1 GCA_020436865.1 Saprospiraceae bacterium
CCGTTCAACATTCTGGCCGAGAACAGCTTCGCTCTCGGCAGCCGATTTGGCATGGCCTTCAGCCAACGGCGGAAGTCGCAGGAGCGCTTGCAGGTACGTCTGGGCGCCGAGTTCTTTGCCGAGCGCTATGCCTGGCAAACCTACGAGATCCTCTCGGGCGAACTGGGTCCGCCGCTGAGCGATCAGGTGGAACAGCGGCGCTACCGCAACCTTTTTAGCGAGGCCGACATCGGTCTTGCGCCCGGCTGGCGACTGCAGTTGGGATTGAACTGGAACCACACGCGCTACGAACTGGAAGACCGCTTCACGCCCGACAGCCTCGATATCGGGGGCGACTATGCCTTCGATCCGGTCTTTTCCCCTCGGGTCAATCTGCAATACCGCCGCGACCGGACCGACCGGATGTGGGCCGTCTTCCTGACTGCCGCGCACGGCTTCTCTCCGCCGACTCTGGAAGAAACGCTCACCCCCTCGGGCGCTATCAATCCCGACATCCAACCCGAGCGCGGCTGGAATCTGGAGATCGGATGGCGGGGAAAGACCTGGCAGAAGCGATTCAGTTACGATCTGACCCTCTTCCGCATGCAGGTCGACGACCTGCTCGTCGCCCGCCGCACGGCCGAAGACCAGTTCGTCGGGATCAACGCCGGCAGTACCTTACACCAGGGGCTGGAGTCGAGCCTGGGCTACTATGTCGAATGGGGCGATGCCGCAAAGGGCCGACCGTTCTTCCTCAGTTGGTTCGCCCGCTACGCCTTTTCCGATTTCACCTTCCTGGAATTTGTCGACGACGATCAGGACTTTTCGGGGAACGAACTCACCGGTACGCCGCGGCACACGCTGCGCGCCGGAATGGACCTGGCATATCGCTGGACGTCGGTCGACCGCGTCTATCTGACCGTTGGATACTCCTTTGTCGACGCCATGCCGATCGACGATGCCAACACGGTCTATTCGGAGGCCTATCAAACGACCGACCTCAAATTGGGCGTCGAGCAGCGCTTGGGTCGCTTCTCCCTGCATTTCTTTGCCGGGATCAACAACCTGTTCGACGAGCGGTATGCCTCCATGCTGCAGATCAATGCATCCGCCTTCGGCAATAGCGAGCCTCGGTACTACTATCCGGGGCTGCCGCGCAACTATTTTACCGGACTGCGGTTGAAATGGCAAAAAAGCCGATAGCGATGGAGATCCGTTGGTTAGCCCGGCAGGAAATCGACAAGGTCAAATGGAATTCCTGCATCCATTACGCCAATAATGGGAACGTGTTCGGTTATCTGTGGTACCTCGATCACGTGGCCAAGGAGTGGGATGCCCTGGTGGAGGGCGACTACGAGTCGGTCTTTCCGCTGGTTTGGCGGAAACATTGGCTTCGAGGCAAGGAATTATACCAACCCGCCTGGATGCGGGAACTGGGACTTTATTCCATCCACGTACTTTCAACCGCCCGGCAAAAGGCCTTTTTGGAAGCGATCCCTCCGGAATACGGGCAGGTCGACATTGCCCTGAACGAACAGAACCTCTCTCCGGCCGTCGAACCCTTCCGATTGGAAACGCGGTCGAATTTTCAGCTGTTGCTGGACCGCCCGTATGAGGAGATCGCCGAAGGATTCAGCCGCGATCTGTTCCTGACGCTGGAACGGGCCGAACGCTCCGGTTTGCGATCGACTTCCGGGCTTTCCCCGGAGCGGATCGCCGAATTCTACCGCCGCAACGGGCAGGGAAAACAGCGGGAAAGCCGGTCGCATGCCCTCCTGCGCATCATGTACAATGCCCTGCACCGCGGATGGGGTTTCTCGACCGGCGTAACCGATGAGAACGGCGAATTGCTGGCGGTCGATTTCTTTCTGTACAGCCATAGCAAAGCAGTCAGCCTGA
>JAGQXA010000761.1 GCA_020436865.1 Saprospiraceae bacterium
TCCCGGTAGCGCTCTACCGCGGCGATCAGCTCGCGGGGGTCGATGGGCTTGAGTAGATAGTCGAACGCGCTGAAGCGAATGGCTTTCAGGGCGTACTCGCTGAAGGCCGTGGTAAAGATCACCTTGAACCGGCGGAAGCGGATCTGCTCCAGTACGTCGAAGCCGTTGAGGTGCGGCATCCGGATGTCGAGGAACAACAGATCGGGCTTCAGCTCGTGGATCAGCGGGGCCGCTTCGCGGGCGTCGTTGCAGATCCAGCTGCGCTCGATCTCGGGCACAAAGCGCTCGATCATCAGCTGCAGGATGCCGGAGGCGCGGGGTTCGTCGTCGATGATGAGGGCTCTGATCATGCGGGCTCTTTTATGAAATGAAAATTAGTCCAAAGTGATGCGCACCAGCGTGCCGGCGGCCGAACCGTCGGCGGCCACCAGGTCGACGATCTCCAGAAGGTTATGCTGACCATGGCGGCCGTTGAGCACCTCCAGGCGTTCGGCGCTGCTGCTCATGCCCTTGCCGGTATGCCAGCCCGCGGTCCGGGCCTCTTCGGCGGCCTTGCGGCCGATGCCGTTGTCTTCGACGGTGCAAACGAGGCGATCTTCCTCGTCGGTCGTGAAATGGACCCTCAGGCGGCGCCGGCCCTCCTTGTGCAGGAGTCCGTGCCAGATGGCATTCTCCACGAAGGGCTGCACGAGCAGGGTGGGGAGTTGGTATTCGTCGGGATCGATGCCGGGTTCGAGCTCGATCCGGTATTCAAAGGTGTCGTAAAATCGCAGCGACTCCAGTTCGACATACAGTTGCAGGATCTCGATCTCTTCGCGCAAGCTCAGCAGTTCGCGATCGCTGTGCGTCAGCACCAGGCGCAGCAGTTTCGAGAATTTCGACAGGTACATGGCCGCGCCGTCGGTCTTGCCGGTCAGGATGAGTTCCTGAATGGAGTTCAGGGCGTTGAACAGAAAATGCGGGTTCATCTGCAGCCGCAGGCTCTGCAGTTTGGCTTCGGCGGCTTTGCGCTCGCTGTCGAGGGTTTCCAGCAGGGCCTGCCTGCGGGCTTCTTCGCTGCGCGCCAGGGCGATCTTGTTGCTGCATAGCGAGGCGATGGCGGTAAACAACTGCAGGTGCCAGCTGGTGTAAAAGTTCTTTTCGGAATGCTCGGTATCGATCACCCCGATCACGCGTCCTTCGTCGAGGATCGGCACGGCCAGTTCCGAGCGGCGCCGGGCTACGTCGGGGATGTAGCGCGGATCGACGGTGGTGTCGGGCACCATTTCCGCCTTGCCGCTCTGCGCCACCGTACCGACGATGCCCTGGCCCAGGGGGATCTCGATCGGGGCTACGATCTGCTTGTTCGGCGACGATTTTTCGCCCCAGGCCGCTATTTGCTGCAGGACCTGCCGCTCTTCGTCGAGCAGGTAGATGACGCAGTCCTCCAGATCGAGCCGGGCAATGCAGCCCTGCGCGACGTCCCAAAGGGCTTGTTCGAGCGACTCTGCCCGGGCGATCGAACGGTTGAAGTAGTTGATGACCTGCTCGGTTTCCAACTCGTACTGCAGGGCGGTGGTCTTGAGCTTTTCCAGTTCGAGCGTTTGCCGCTGCCGTTTGCGGAGCGTCCGGTCGCGTTGCCGGATAAGCAGATACAACAGCAGGGCGATCAGGCCGATCAGACCGGCCCAAAAGAGCGGCCGTTGCCAAAACTCAGGCCGGATGGTCAGCTGGATCTCCGGCGCCGCATGCCATTGCGATCCGTCGACGCTGGCAGCTACGGCCAGCTGGTACTCGCCCGGCGGCAGATCGGTCAGGCGGATCCGCGGACTGCCGCCGGTGTCGATCCAGCGCCCGTTCTGTCGCAAGCGGTAGCGGTATTGCAGCTTTCCGGCATTGTTGTAGTAGG
Source organism: Saprospiraceae bacterium (assembly GCA_020436865.1). GTDB lineage: Bacteria > Bacteroidota > Bacteroidia > Chitinophagales > Saprospiraceae > JAGQXA01. The sequence continues at coordinate 1,889 of JAGQXA010000761.1, forward strand.
GCACGACCACTTCGAGCGTGAGGGTATTCTGTTGATGGGGGAGCGTTAGTTGCCGGCCGGGATCCCAGAGCACGCTATCGCCCTCGCCGATGGCCAGGGTCTGGATGGTGACGGCGAGCGGACGCGTTTCCAGTTCGATGTTCTCCGGGTAGAAGTAATTGATCCCGTTCCGGCCGCCGAGAAAAAGCAGTCCGTCAGCCGCCCGGTAGGAGGCGAACAGGTGGTACAGTTCACTCTGGATGTTGTCGGTATAATCGAATTGCCGGAAGGCCTGCAGTTCGGCATCCGCCAGGAAAAGGCCCCGGTCGGCGCCGAACCAGAAGCGCCCGCGCTCGTCGCGGTAAATGGAAATGATCGACACCTGCTCGAGCGGTCCCTCCACTTTCGACCAGCTTCCGCCTGCGTCGGTAAGCGTCAGGAGGCGAAGGCCCTTTTCCGTGCCGACCACCATTTCGTTCGCCGATCTCGTGTAAATGCAGAAAACGCGCTCCTGTTCCGAAGGAAAACCGTAGAGGTACCGGTACTGCCGATCGAGCACGTGAATGCCTTTGGTGGTGGTGAGCCACAACCTTCCGAGCGGATCCAGGCAGGCCCCCGTCACATTGTCCTTGCTGCCGGGAAAGCTCAGCGGTTCGAGCAAATAACGGTCTTTCCGTAACAGATAGGCCTGGAAGCGCCCACAGATCAGGAAGTTGCCGTCGGGCAAGGGGAAGATCCCGTTGATGAATTCGCGCTCGATCTGCGTGCGCACCGAATCGTCGGCGTACGAGGGCCGGCGAAAGCGATCGGTCGCCGGATCGTAGAGCCACATGCCCTTGTCGGTGGGGCCCAGCAGGAGATACCGGCCGTCATAGGCCAGGCCCCGCACGCTGAGATGGCTTAGGCGATCGGTGGCGTCGTCGACCGGCGGATGGGGCTCTATCTGGCCGCTGCGAAGGTCGAGGCGATTGAAGCCGTTGAACCCGCCGAACCAAAGGTTCCCTTTTCCGTCTTCCGCAAAGCCGATCACGCGGTTGCTCCAGCTCCTCGTAGGGTCGTCGTGGTAGTTGCGGAGCAGTCCGATGGAATTCCGGATCGAACGGAAGGCCAGGATGTTGGAAGAATTGTGCGCCCAGAAGACCCCGTTGTCATCCAGGTAGATCCGGATCAGCGACTCTTCCAGGCCGATGGGTTTGCCGCCGGCAAATATGCGGTGTCGGACAAAGCGGTCTTGCCGCAGATCGTACGTGCAGGCGCCGAAACCGGTGGTGACGAGGAACAGGCTGTCGCCCAAAGGCTGGGCGTCCATCAGACTCAGGCGATGTACCTCTTCGCTCAGGCCGTAGTGTACCGCATCCATCGGGCGGGCGACGCCTTTGTGGAAATCGAGCAGGACGGAATGGCGGTCGAAGTAGGTGACGACGGCCAGATCGGGCGTCAAGGCGCTGGCGGTCATGATCGGCTTCGGCATCGGCATGCTGCGATGCCGGCCGGCAGACAGGTCGGCAGCGACGAATCCCTCTTTGGCCGGATAGAAGATAGTGGCGCCGCAAGTGTCGAAGCGATGACTGCCGACCGCGGGCAGCGGAACCGGTAGCGGCTCGTCGAGCGGCCGGAATTCCGCCTGCGTTTCATCCCAGGCGAACAGTCCGCGGCTGCTCA
>JAGQXA010000135.1 GCA_020436865.1 Saprospiraceae bacterium
AATTTTATTTGTACTTGTTTAATCGATCCCTCTTTTGGGAGTCATATTAACGATCGCTTACATTCATAATTAGAGCAAGTACCGTGCCAAAAATGAAATCTGGGGAGTTTTTTTTTAAAAAAAATAGGGAAAATGAGGGAAGGTGGGGGGATCACCGCAAAGGACGCGGAGGACGCAGCGTTTTCTATTGCGATCCGACCGCTTCACGCGGTCGGATCGCTAGATTTGTTTTTCCTGTAGAGTGCGCAATCCTTTCACCACAATGAGTACAAAGTTGCAGAAAGGGGGGGAGAGAAAATTCACCACAGAGGCGCCGAGAACGCAGAGGGTTCTTGGAAGTTAGCGTTCCGACCGCTTCAAGCGGTCGGAACGCTAAGGAAGATCACTGATTGAGGATGTTATACAGCTGATCCAGCTGCGGACTGAGGATGATCTCCGTCCGGCGGTTGCGGGCCTTGTTGGAACTGGAATCGTTGGGCGCCACCGGGTCGTAGAAGGCGCGGCCGGAGGCAGTGATGCGGGTCGGGTCGATGCCGTACTGGGTCAGGACCTTCACTACGGAGGTGGCTCGCGAAGTACTCAGGTCCCAATTGGTGTCGGGTTTGCCGTCGGAGTCTGTATGTCCCTCGACCATGATGTCGATATCCGGGTTTTGATTAAGGGCTACGGCCAGTTGCTTAATGGCATTTTTCCCTTTACTGTCGATCTGGTCGCTGCCGCTCTTGAAGAGCAGGTTTTGACTGAGCGACACGTATAGCTTCCCATCCCGTTCTTCGACGGTCAGGTCAGACTGTGAAAAGCCCTTCAGGGCCTGATCGACGCTGCTCTTCAACTGGGCCATTTGCGCATCCTTACTCGACAGCAAGGCTTCCAGTTCGGCCACCCGCTGCTCGCGGTTGCCCAGGCTCGAGCGGAGTTCGTTGAGGTTCGTTTCGCGCTCGTTCAGGGAAGTGGACATCGACTGCATTTCGCGCTGCCGGCGGTCCAGTTCTTCCTGCTGGGCGGCCAGGACCTCCTGCAGCGACTGTTTTTCGTAGGAGGCCGTCGATAGCAGGGCCTTGTTCTGGTCGAGCAGTTGGTTGAAGCGCTGGGTCAACTCCTCGTTTTCCCGCCGTAACTGGTCGTTCAGCACGGTCAGATTTTCGTTTTCCAGAATACTGCCACGCAATTGCGCTTTGCATTCTTTGAGATCTTCCCGGATCACCCGGTTCTCGTCGACCATCGGGCGCAAAGCATTGGCTTCGTCCTGATATTGGTTGCGCTCGTCTTCGAGTGCCTGATATTGTTTGGTCGAAACGCAGGCGCTCAGTGACAGGCCTACCAGCGAAAGGAAAAGGAGTAGTCGGTTCATACGATTGGCGTTGTTGCAAATTGGATGGTACCGAACAAAAATAAGAAAATTCGCCAGCCTGGAAAGACCGGAAGGAAGGGCGGATCTTTGAGAAGTTCGTAATTTGGCGAGGTATGGAAAAACTCTTGACCTTTCTGCTGCTTGCCGTGGCTTGGGCCGGTTGCCAAACGAACCCGCCACATGCACTGCCGACCTATGCAGCCGACGGCCGATTACAGGCCTATATCGAAATGCCGGCAGGCAGCGCGGCGCCCCAGTATTACCACCCGTCCCGGGGGAAGATCGAGCGGGATACCGCTCGCACTCCGTTCCTGTTGCCGCTTCCCGGAAACCTGGGATTCATCCCTTCGACCGACCGCAGTTCGCTGTCCGGTTATCAGGGACAAGCCCTGTCGGTATTGGTGGTCTGCTCCTCTCTCCCGGCCGGAACCATTCTGCCGGTCGAAGTGATCGGAGTGATCCTGTTGCAACGACAAGGAGAGGAGGAGCCGTTCCTGATCGCCGTGCCGGCCGAGCCAAACCTGCGCAGCCTCCCCGCAAGGGATTACCGGGATCTGACCATTCAATTTCAAGCGGCAAAGTACGTCCTGGAACGCTGGCTCCTGGAATTTGCCTTCCCCGGGCAGGTCGGCTCTCTGGAGTGGCGGGACGAATTGTACGGCCGGGGCCTGGTAGAAAAATACCGGATCGCCCCCCTCGAACGCTGAGATTGGACTGTATTGACGGAATGGAAAAACAAACCCTGCCGCTGAAGTGTTTACTGATGGCTTCAGGCCCATTATAGCTACACAGAAATTTGCGCGCACATGAACTTTTGCAAAGCGGGCGTGGCCCTGGCCATTCCTGCACCCACCCGATCATTATTCAATGAAGTAAGTTCCACGCTCAGTTTTCGGATCCATCGCGACCTGGCTTCTGCAGCTACCGACTGGAAGAAGGTCGAACCGGCAGACAACCGCTTTCTGCAACTCGACTACCTGCGGGTGCTCGAGGAGCACCCGCCGCAAGGGATGGATTTCGTGTATTTGCTTTTCTACCAGGGCGACGAGCCCGTCGGGATCGCCTATTGCCAATTGCTCGACTTCAATGCCGGGCGCAGCCTGCAGCCCAGTGCCGAGGTGCTTCGGAGCAATCGCTGGGAGGCTTGGAAGAGCTGGTTCAGGCAGTTGGTCGCCCAACGCGTGGAATTTCGGATGCTGATCTGCGGCAACGCCTTGCTGACCGGTCCGAACGGCTTCTACTTCCGGCCCGACCTGGTCGGACAGGAAGAGGCCTTCCGCTCTCTGGAGAAGGCCCTGAGCCGCACCGAGAGCCTGCTGGAAGAAGAAGGATACGCTCCCGGCGCCGTGCTGATCAAAGATGTGCCCTTTGAGCAACGATCGAGGACGAAAGCCTGGAAGAAACAAGGCCTGCAGGAGATCGAATTCCTGCCGAGTATGTACATGCCCTTGGACCGCAGCTGGCGGACCTTCGACGATTATCTGGGGGCCCTCAGCTCGAAATATCGGGTGCGGGCCCGGCGCGCCTTCCGCTTATCCGACGATGTATGCTGCCGGGAGTGGGACCTGGAAACCATCAGAGCCCGGGAAGACGACCTGCAGCGTCTGTACTGCGAAGTGGTCGACCGGGCAGAATTCAATATGGTACACCTGGGCGAGGGCTACTTCAGCGGATTGAAAGAACGCCTGGGAGAGCAATACCGCTGTTATGCCTACTGCGAACAGGAACGCCTGCTGGGCTTCTTCACGACCCTCGATAACGGCGAGGAACTGGAAGCGCATTTCTTGGGTTTCGACCCAACAGAGAATACCCGGCAACAACTTTATCTGAACATGCTCTTCGATATGGTCCGCCTGGGCATCGAACAAGGCTACCGGCGGATCCACTTCGCGCGTACCGCCATGGAGATCAAGAGTTCGGTGGGCGCAGTGCCCCAGCGTCTGTTCAGCTATTTCCGCCACCGCAACTGGCTGTCGAACCGCATGCTGGGCATTCTGAACGGCTTCCTGGAGCCGGCGGTCGAGTGGCAGCCGCGGCATCCGTTTAAGTGAAGTAGAAAGAGGAAAGTAGAAAGAGGAAAGAGGGGCGGTCCGATCGCTGGGAGCGGTCGGACCGTTTCTTCTTACTGTACGCGCGACAGGTTGCGAACGGCCTGTTCGTTGCTGATGACGTTGCGCTGTTGCAGGTATTGCAATTGCTTGCCGCTGATATTCGAGTAGCTCTCGTTCTGCAGAATGGTGGAGAAATTGTCGGGGGTATTCTGCTGCAGGATGATCTGTTGTGGAAATTCCGTGATGCTGTCGTTGGCAAACACGGCTTGCCCGCTCTGGTACGACTGCAGGCGGAAACGCTGTTGTTGTCCGCCTTCCTCCAGGGCGGTGATGAAGTACAGGTCTTCGCCGACCTTCCGGATCTCCATTTTCTCCGTCATCGTCTTCTTGCCGTTGATGACCAGGAAGCCCTTGCCTTCGATCGTGAACCGATCCACCGCCGACCATTCTTCCAGGGAAGTACCCTGCGGCGTCTGGGTTTTCCACTGTCCGATCAACCATTGGAATTGCAGGATAGTCGGATCCATCGTTTCCGGATAGTAGGCGATGCTATTGCGGCTGGCGTTGAGCTGTACCGCTTCCTCCAGATCGGCAAAATCCTCTTCCTGCGCTTGTGGAATGGGGGCAGCAGATCGTTCTGCGGCGCCGGCCGCCTTCTTCGCTTCCGGCGACGAGATCTCTTCCAGAGCTACCGCATCTATGTCCACACTCTTTTCAGGCAGGTGGTAGACTTCGACCGTTTGGTCGTCGGCAAAGGCCGGATCGGCGCCAGTGGCGATGCCATCGATCATCGGCCCTTCTTCTTCTTTTTCTTTGCGCAGTTCCCGATCTTCCGGGGCGCGATTGATCCGTTGGGAATGCTTCATGGCCAGGTTCGTGGCCGGGGGCTCCGATTCGCGCAGGGCGGCGTGCACGACGCGGATCTCGCGGTCCTTGTCTCCTTCGACGAGTTTCACTTCGGGGTATTCGTCGCGCAGCGCCAGCATTTGGGCAGTAGTGGGATCGGGATCGACGCCGGTCACATCTTCCAGGTACTGCGGTCGGGCCTCATTGGAGGCCATCGAATCGCCCTGCGACGGGATCAGCACGACGGTCAGGAGGGAAATGAAGGCTACCAGGGCCAGCAGGGTGGCGACCATGGCGAGTTGGCGATACCAGATCGTCCGGCCGGACTGATGCCGGGCATCCAGCCGTTGTTCCAGCTTGCGCCAGGCCCGTTTGGGCGGTTGCTTGCGCAACTGGGGTTCGCTTTCGCGAAACAGATCGTAGAGGTCTTTATCTTTTTTCATGACTGAAGCGCGCTACTTTTGGGTTATCCGACTCCCGGGTACTGCTGGACCTGGATCAGCTCCTGCAGGCGTTTTTTCGCCAGAATGAGCTGCGACTTGGAGGTGTTGATGCTGATGTCGAGCAATTCGGCGATCTCCCGGTGCTTAAATCCTTCCAATACGTAAAGATTGAAGACGGTGCGGTAACCTGTTGGCAATTTGTCTAGTAATCTTAGAATGTCGTTGGCAGCCAGTTGGTCTTCCACCTTGGCCGCCACCGGCAGCGCCACGTTGCTGATCTCCACCTGCATTTTGAAGTTGTGGTTCTTTCGCAGGAACATCAGCGATTCGTTGACCATGATGCGCCGGATCCAACCTTCGAAACTGCCCTCTCCGCTGTACTGATCGATCTTGGAGAAGACCTTGAAAAAGCCCTCGATCAGCACATCCTCGGCATCGGTTTCGTTCTTGACGTAGCGCATGCACACGCCGAACATAACGGGCGAATACCGATCGTAGGCTAGTTTTTGGGCCTTCCGGTCTTGCTTTCTACAACCTTCTATCAGTTCTTGTTCGGTCACGTAACAGGTAGTTATGGGCTTCATTGGAACCTTTTGCGGTTTTCCAAAAGACGACGTGGCGTTACAGGGAATAGATGCAAAGGCTCCGCTTTCTGGTGTATCAAGGTACGGGTTTTTCCTGGAAAGAATGGGAAACACTATATTTGCAGGGAAGCAGTTTGAGTGCTTTTTGCGGGTCCCCCGACCTGCAAAAAGAAGATTTCGGGGTTCACTGACCCCACCAAGCCTTTTCCGACCAATTAAAACCAGCGATACGAACAGAAAAACAACCTTATGGAGCTGGTAAACGACCGTTATCTATTATCCGGCGGAGTGGATCTGCTGGAACTGGTGGAGGAATTCGGTTCTCCCCTTTACGTGTACGACACGGCTGTCATCAAGCGGCAGTTCGATCGGATACAATCGGCCTTTTCCGTACCCCGCCTGGGCATTCATTATGCCTGCAAAGCGCTGACCAACCTCAACATCCTGCGGTATCTGGAGCATCTGGGCGCCGGGCTCGATACGGTCTCCATCCAGGAGGTGCGACTTGGACTGGCGGCGGGTTTTGCGCCCGACCGCATCATCTATACGCCGAACTGCGTTTCGATCGAGGAGATCGAAATGGCGGTCGAATTGGGCGTCAAGATCAACATCGACAACATATCGATCCTGGAGCAATTTGGCCACCACTACCCGCAGGTGCCGGTTTGTTTGCGCATCAATCCACACATCCTGGCCGGCGGCAACGCCAAGATCTCGGTCGGCCACATCGACTCGAAGTTCGGCATTTCCTTTCACCAGATGCCGCACATTCTCAAGGTGCTGGAAGCCACCGGTCTGCGGATCGAAGGAGTGCATATGCACACAGGGTCCGACATTCTCGATACCGAGATCTTCCTGCAGGCGGCGGAGATCCTCTTCAATGCGGCCAATAATTTTCCCGATCTCGACTATCTCGACTTCGGCAGCGGCTTCCGGGTGCCCTATCAGGAAGGAGGCATCGCCACGGATATCGAGGATTTCGGGCAACAGTTCTCCGATCGTTTCAAGCAGTTTTGCGAGGAATACGGCAAGGAGTTGGAACTGATCTTCGAGCCGGGCAAGTTTCTGGTCAGCGAAGCCGGGTACTTCCTGGTGCGCACCAATGTGGTCAAGACCACGCCGTCCACCTTGTTTGCCGGCATCGATTCGGGGCTCAACCACCTGATCCGGCCGATGTTCTACAATGCCTACCACCAGATCACCAATATTTCCCGTCCGGGAGGAAAACCCCGCATCTACACGGTGGTCGGCTATATTTGCGAAACCGACACGTTCGGCATCAACCGCAAGATCTCCGAGATCCAGGAGGGCGATATCCTCTGCCTGCGCAATGCCGGCGCCTACTGCTTTTCGATGTCGTCGAACTACAATTCGCGCTTCCGGCCGGCCGAGGTGCTGGTACACGAAGGTAAGGCCTGCCTGATCCGCCGCCGCGAAACGATGGAGGATCTCCTGCGGAACCAGGTGGAAGTCGATCTTTTTGCTTCCGTTTCCGGGAAGTAAAATGCCGTTAAGGCGCCAATTTCTCTTATCTTCGCGCAAAATTTACGGAGGTGCTCCGCCGGGAACTATTCCGGCTTTTGGGGCATTGAAAATTATCTGGCGGGTTCCCTTCCCGCCCTCGAATCGCTAAATACGAATTATGTCCCTGTCAACGCGCTACAGTCCGCAAGAAGTCGAAGCGAAGTGGTACGACCACTGGATGAGGCAGAATTACTTCCACTCGGAACCCGACGAGCGGGAGCCCTTCACCATCGTGATCCCACCGCCCAATGTGACCGGCATGCTGCACATGGGGCATATGCTGAACAATACCATTCAGGACATCCTCATTCGCAAGGCCCGGCAGGAGGGCAAGAACGCCTGCTGGGTTCCTGGTACCGACCATGCTTCGATCGCCACAGAGGCCAAAGTGGTGAAGATGCTGCGCGAACGCGGTATCAACAAAGGCAATATCAACCGCGAGCAGTTTCTGGAGTACGCCTGGGAGTGGAAGGAAAAGTACGGAGGGATCATCCTGGAGCAGTTGAAGAAGCTGGGGGCCTCCTGCGACTGGGAGCGCACGCGGTTTACGATGGAAGACAGCTTGTCGAAAGCCGTGACGCACATCTTCGTCGACCTTTACCGCAAGGGAAAGATCTACCGGGGCCTGCGGATGACCAATTGGGATCCGGAGGCGCAGACTGTTCTGTCGAACGAGGAGGTGACCTACAAAGACGAAAACTCGAAACTCTACCACGTTCGATATCAGATCGAAGGTACTACCGACGAGTGGATCACCATTGCTACGGTGCGGCCGGAGACGATCCTGGGCGATACGGCCATTGCCGTACATCCCGAAGATGAACGCTATGCAAAACTGCATGGCCGGAAGGCCCTGGTACCGCTGATCGGCCGCCCGATCCCGATCATCACCGATACGTACGTCGAACGCGAGTTCGGCACCGGTGCACTCAAGGTCACGCCGGCTCACGATCAGAACGACTACGAGATCGGTCAGCGACACGGCCTCGAGGTGGTCGACGTGCTGAATGCCAACGGCACCATGAGCGAAGCGGCCCAACTCTACATTGGGAAAGATCGCTTTGCCGCGCGCAAGCTCATCGTCAAAGACCTGGAAGAGGCCGGCCACCTGGTAAAGGTCGAAGACTACCCGAACAAGGTCGGCCGCTCGGAGCGCACCGATGCCATCGTCGAACCGCGCCTGACCGAGCAGTGGTTCCTTTCCATGAAGGATTTCGCCCGGACGGCCCTGGGGGCGGTCAAGGAGGGCGAGGTGATCTTCCATCCCGAGAGCATGTGGAACATGTACCACAGCTGGCTGAACGAAGAGAACGTGCGCGACTGGTGCATCTCGCGACAGCTTTGGTGGGGGCAGCGCATTCCGGCCTGGTACTATGGCAAACACACCTTCGTGGCCGAAACAGCCGAGGAGGCGCTGGCTCTGGCGCGTCAGGAAACCGGTCGACCCGATCTGCAAGCCGACGATCTCAAGCAAGACGACGACGTGGTCGACACCTGGTTCTCTTCCTGGTTGTGGCCGATCTCCGTCTTCGACGGCTTCGAGCGGCAAGACGAACTCCGCTACTATTATCCGACCAATGTACTGGTGACCGCCTGGGACATCATGTTTTTCTGGGTGGCCCGCATGATCATGGCCGGCTATGAGTGGGCCCCGGAATTACTAGGGGATGACATCGTATCGAAAAAAGGGCGACAGCCGTTCCGCCACGTCTATTTCACCGGAATGGTGCGCGACAACCATCGCCGGAAAATGAGCAAGCAACTCGGCAATTCGCCGGATGCGCTCGAACTGATCGAAACCTATGGAGCCGACGGTGTGCGCTTTGGAATGCTGTCCAGCGCTTCCGCCGGTAACGACATCGTATTCGACGCCCCTTTCGACAAGGCGACCAACGAGGTGTTGAACGAGAGTAAGCTATGTGAACAAGGCCGCAATTTCTGCAACAAGATGTGGAATGCGCTGCGCCTGATCAAAGGCTGGGAAGCGACCGAATCGGCTCCCGACCAGGAGACCGCAGCTATTCAGACGCTGGCTTCGAATTGGCTCGAACACCGCCTGAACCAAACCCTGCAGGGGCTGGAAGAGGATTTCGGGCAGTTCCGCTTCGCCGATGCGCTGATGAAACTATACTCGTTTATCTGGGACGATTTCTGTTCGTGGTATCTGGAGATGATCAAACCCGATTTCGGCGCTCCGCTGAACCGGCAGGTGCTGGATAAGACCATCGGGTTCTTCGAGAAAATGGTGGTGGCCTTACATCCGTTCATGCCCTTCGTCACCGAAGAGATCTGGCATCAGTTGCGCGAGCGGACCGAAGGCGACGACTGTATCGTTCGCTCCTACCCACAGGCGCAGCCCTTCGACGACTCCCTGATCGAACGGGTAGAGAAGGCCAAAGACCTGATCGCCCGCGTTCGCGATACGCGCAACAAGAACGGGATCAAGAACAAGGAGGCTCTCAACCTCTACGTCGAAGATAGCCCGCGAGCGCATGAGCTGTTCTCTCTCTCCGGCGTGGAGGCCATGGTCGCCAAGATGGCCAATTTACAATCGGTCGGTTTTGCCAAGGAAGAGATCCCTAACAGTATCGCCTTCCTTTCGGCCACCGAGAAATACTACCTGCAGATCAACCAGACGATCGACGTCGATGCGGAACGAGAAAAACTGCTGGAAGAGCTGAAATACTTCCAGGGTTTCGTGGCTTCGGTGGAAAAGAAGCTGAGCAACGAGCGCTTCGTACAGAATGCTCCCGAGGCCGTGGTCGCCAAGGAACAACAAAAGCTGGCCGACGGACAAGCCAAGATCAAACTGCTGGAGGAGAGTTTGGAGAAGTTAAGTTGAAGGGAGGGCGAAAGGGGTAAGAAGGGATACAAAGGTTGCAGAGGATACAGAGGTTGCAAAGGTGTGGTCTCTCCAGCATCCAGCATCCAGCATCGAGTATCCCCCAGCAGAAATGTCCGAATGCCATTCGGACCAACAACCAAGAAGCCTTCCGGAATTGCTCCGGAAGGCTTCTTCATTTAGGCCGCACCGACAAAGTCGGCAGCAGGCAGTTTACTTCTGTACGACGAAGCGCTCGGTGCGCTGGCCGGTTTCGGTCGTTACATGCAGCATGTAGGCGCCGCTGTGGAGGTTGAGGGTCTCGAAAGTAGCCTGTTGGCTCTTGACGTTCTCGAATTGCTGAACTTGCAGCAGTTTGCCGGTGGCGTCGAAGAGTTGAACGGTCACGTCTTCCATCGGCTCTACGAAATCCATTTGCAGATTCACGTAGGCGGTGGCCGGGTTCGGGAAGACCTCCAGGGTGTTACCTGCATCGAGCAGGTCGCTGACGCTGGTAGTCAGCGGATCGCCGACCGACATGCTGATGGCCGGAACGAAGTCGCCGCCGAAGCCTGTCGAAGAGTAGGGCTCGGAGTCGAGGTTAGCGCCGATGCCCAGCACCGAAGCGTAACGCGGGGCGCCGAGTTCTTCGCTGCGGAAGATCTGAGCGCTGTAGTCGACTGCGTTGCTCATGCCGATCTCGACGGTGGTTCCTTCGATGTCGGTTTGGTATTCGATGGCCATGACGTAGTCGGTGTCATCTTCGAGCGGGACCGGGTTGCCCGAGAGGTCGGTGATCGGCAAGGAGATGAAATTGGTGCCCATTTCCGAGCCGGTGATGGTGTAGGGGATGATCCCCAGGGCGATGCGCTCGTCGGGATCGCCGTCGAGATTACCGTCGCCGTTGAGGTCGACCCACTTGTACAGTTTGATCAAAAGCGTCTGACCGCCTACTGCGGAGCCGTCGATGGCAAAGTCGACGTAGCGGGCATACAGATCGGTGCCATCGACTACGTGGAATACGGTGCCGTAGGCCCACGACCAGCCGTCGCCCACGTTCCACTCATCGTCGGCCGGGCGGGTAACCAGGGTTACGCCGTTGTCCTTGGCGAACAAGGTGTCGGTCATGGCGAACTGGAACGATTGGGTGTTGTTGCTGGGATCGTCGTCGGTCGCGTCGGCAGAAATCGTGTAGACGCCTTCGTAAACGGTCATGGCCGTCGGCAAGAAGCCGTCGCCGTCGAACAGAACGTTCTCGGCCAGCGAGTCGGAAGCGATGTTGCCGTAGAAGTTGTCTTCCTCGTACACGACCGTGCTGGTCGTCAGATCGGTGATGGTGAGGTTCAGGTTGACGTTCGTTTGATCGTCGACGCCGATGTTCTGGATGTCGGCGAGGAAACCGAACTCTTCGGCCTGGCTGAGCGGCCAGTACAGGTTGGGCGCTACGGCGTAGAAGTTGGAGTTAACGCGCAGGTCGTTAGCAGCCAGGAAGATCGACGAGGGGTCGGCGTCGTATAGCGCCACATCGTCGAGCAACCAGTAGTACTCGTAGTTGCCCGTCCACGACCATTGAATATAAACCGTGCTCTCGCCGGCAGCTGCAGAGGAGATATCGACGATGGTCACTTCCGGGTTGAGCGACCAGCGCTCGGCGGTGGTGATGTCCATCAGATCGAATTGCTCCCAGACGACCTGGTCGGTACTGACGTTAAGAACGGCATTGCCCAGGGTAGGCAGTTCGAATACGCCGATGAGGCTTTCCATTTTGACCCATACTTCCGCCTGGCCGGAACAATCGATGGGATCGGTGGTCAGTACGGCGATGTGGTTGGCAGCGAGGCCGCCGAGCGCGTCGGAATCCATTACGGCGAAGCCGTTATCGGCCGTCGTAGAGAAAAAGCCGTCTTCGTGCTGATCGGCGTAGTTGGCCCAGTTTTGTACGCAGCCGGCGCCGACAGCGTCGTTCGGGTCGTCGCACCAGGTCCATTCAGCCGGTCCGCCGGACTCATCTCCGGTAGTCCAGCCGGCAGGCAGACCTCCGCCGGAGAAGTCTTCCGACCAGAACTCGGTCTGAGCCTGAAGGGTGCCAAAAACCAGGGCGAGTACAGTGAGAGTAGCAGTCGCCTTAAGGGTAAATTTCGTCATAACTAAGATGCGTTTGGTTTAAGAATGATTGATCGATGGGTTTAAAGGGTCGTGAAGGTCGAAGAGCAAAAATAGAATAAACCTTCCTATTATGGAACATCGGAAGGCTTATTCTGGTCGAGTCGACAGTGCTCAATAGACGACCAATTGTCTTATTGAATAGCCTCGGTCGGTTTCGAGCCGCAGGAAATACGTCCCAGCCGGAAGCTGCCGAAGGTCGACCGTAAACTCCTGCTGCAGGGTATTTTGCCAATATTCCGTTTGCACAACCCGGCCGGTCAGGTCCAGCAATTGCCAGCTTACCTGCGTCGAGGGGGCCGTCAGGGCGAAGCGATAGTGAGCCTCGACCGTGGCCGGATTCGGGTAGA
>JAGQXA010000762.1 GCA_020436865.1 Saprospiraceae bacterium
GACCAGGCGCCCGACACACCGGCAGAGCAGCTTGGCTACCTGAACTACAGCCTGGCCGCGTACGACAAGCCGGCCTGGGCTTTCGACCTGCTCGAAGCCTATCTCGGCAAAGACACCTTCGATCACAGCATGCGCAGTTTTTATGAGCAATGGCAGTTCAAACATCCGCGCCCTGCCGACCTGCAAAAGCAATTCGAGCAAACGAGCGGACGCTCGCTCGATTGGTTCTTCTCCGGACTCATCGGCTCAAATGCCAAACTGGACTATGCCCTGCAGCGGATCGAATGTATGGATGCGACCTGTAGCGTTTCCCTGCGAAACCGGGGCGCTGTAGCCAGCCCCGTCTTGCTGGAAACCCGCGACCAAAGCGGGTCGGTCCTGCACCACCAATGGATCGAGGGGTTTGCCGGCGACACCACCGTGATCGTACCTGCCGGCCCGATCGGTCTGGCCGTGCTCGACCCCGACCACCTGACGCCCGATCTGTACCGGCACAACAATCAGCGCAAGGCCGACGGCTTCTTACCCCGGCTCGAACCGCTGCACCTGAAATTCATGGTCGGCTTCCCGTCTTCCAGCCAAACCAATCTGTATTTTTCGCCGCTGGCCGCCTGGAATGATTACGACAAGGTACAGATGGGCCTGGCCCTGTACAATTACTTTTTTCTCGAAAAACCTTTCGAGTGGGCCCTGGCCCCGATGATCTCTACCAAGACCGGCGAACTGACCGGCGCCGGGCACGCGCGCTTCCACTGGTATCCGCAAGCGCCGGGTTTGCAGCGTTGGACGCTCCAACTCGGGATCCGTTCTTTTCACGACGACTACAACGACTTGTTCGACTTCAGCACCCGCTACTATCGCCTCTCGCCCTCCCTGCGGCTCGACCTCGCCACGCCCGCCACTTCCGCCTTTCGGCACTTCCTGCAGTGGCGAACCCTGTTCATCGGCGAGGAGGAAGGACAGGTAGGCATAGATGGGTTCAGCGGCCTGGAATGGCAACGGCGCATCATTCACGAGTTGAGCTATGCGGGCTGGGCGGCGCGGGTGGTCAATCCCTTCGGCTACCGGATCGCCCTGGAACAACAGTCTTACACGAGCGCCTTCGGCACGGAGGAAGATTACCTCCGCCTGAGCCTGGAAGGACGCTCCGCCTACACCTATGCGGCTGGCCGGAATCTCTCCTTCCGTTTTTTCGGGGGATTCTTTCTGCGCAATACCCGCCGGGAGGGCGGCGCTATCTTCCCCGGGGCCTTCAACCTGACGGCTCAGGGCTACCGCGATTACGACGACTACCGGTACGACGGCGCTTACTTTGCCCGCAATGCCGACGATGGATTTGGATCGCAGCAGATCGAGATCCGCGACGGCGGCTTTAAAAATGCCTTCAGCGATGCTTTTCGCCTGACCTCCGGCAACAGCAACAACCTGCTACTGGCGATCAATGTCGAGGCAGACTTGCCGTTCCGCTTGCCGTGGGACCTCCCCCTTCGCCCTTATTTAGACCTGGCCTACGCCGACGACGCCACGCCGGCGGGGGCCGACAAGTCGTTCAGCGATCAGATCTGGTGGAGCGGTGGGCTTTCCCTCGACTTCGAGGAGATCGGCCTGGGGTTGTTTGCGCCCCTGTTCCACTCGAAGAACATCCGCGAGCTGTATGATCAGGACGGTCGCAACGGACTCCTGAGCCGCCTGACCTTTCGCTTCGACCTAAGTCGCCTCGATCTGCTGCAAGACGAGGAAGATCGTCAACGCTGGTGGTGACGAGCCGCGCCGATCAATACGCATAGACCATCTGTTTCGTCTCGAGCACCTGGCCGTCGACCACGAGGCTATAGGCATAAGTGCCCGGCACATAGCGATGGTGCTGGTAATCGTAGACCACCTCGTTGATGCCCTGGTTCAGCGTGATCGGCAGCCGGGCCAATTCTTTGCCCTGCAGGTCGAGCACCACGATGAAGGCCTCGCGATGAGAGATGGGGCGCTCGACGCGAACGGCAAAGACGGTCGCCTCATCGAAGGGATTGGGATGGTTTTGCAGAAGGGTATA
>JAGQXA010000136.1 GCA_020436865.1 Saprospiraceae bacterium
GTCATAGTCCATTTATTTGCCGCAGAGCTTTTTCCGCTACGGTTTCTCCGATGGCCAAAGAGGAAGTCGCCGCCGGAGAGGGTGCATTACATACGTTAACGATCCCTGCTTCTTCGAGGATCAGAAAATCGTCTACCAGATTTCCACGAGGGTCGATCGCCTGCGCCCGAACGCCTGCGCCGCCCCGCCGCAGATCGGCTTCGCCGACCTCCGGGATCAGGTGCTGTAGCGCACGAACGAACGCTTTCTTCGAATAGGAGCGGTGCAACTCTCCAAGGCCCGTTCGCCAGTACTTGGATGCCACTTTCCGGAAACCGCGGTAACGCAGAATTTCCGTCAACTCCGGCAAATGGACATCCCAGCGGCTGTACCCCTCGCGTTTGAAGGCCAGCACCGCATTCGGTCCGGCTTCGATCCCGCCATTGATCATGCGGGTATAGTGCACCCCGAGGAAAGGGAAATTAGGGTTGGGAACGGGATAAATGAGGTTGTTGACCAGGTGTTCTTTTTCCTTGACCAACTGATAATATTCACCCCGGAAAGGGATGATCTGCACACCGGGGTCGACGCCGGTCAGACGAGCCAGTTTGTCGGAATATAATCCGCCGCAAGTGATCAGGAGTCTGGTGTCGATCTCCCGTTTATCGGTTACGACCCGCAAACCGGCAGGCTGTCGGACGACCCGGCGAACAGTCTCCCCCAGGTAAGAGGTCGCCCCGCGGTCATGCAATAACTCGTGGTATTTGCGGGCTACGGCTCCATAGTCGATGATGCCGGCCTGAGGTACCCAAATGCCTTCCAGACATCTTACATGTGGTTCCCTTTCACGCACCTCCGGCGCGCTGATCTTGCGAATGCCCGCCAAACCGTTGGCCAGGCCTCGCTGATAGATCTGGTCGAGCAAGCCCCGCTCAGCTTCGCGGGTGGCTACGATCACCTTACCGCACAGTTCGTACCGAACGCCCTGCGCCTCGCAGAATTTGAGCAGGGCCGCATACCCGCGCCGGCAATTGATCGCCTTCGATCCGCCCGGCTGGTAATAGATGCCCGAATGAATAACGCCGCTATTGTGTCCCGTCTGATGCGCTGCTACCTCTGCCTCCTTGTCGACCACACAGATCCGCAAGCCGGGTTTCCGCTCCGAAAGCTGATATCCCGTCGCCAACCCAACAATGCCTGCTCCAATGATCGTACAATCGAATTGCATGTGTTCACTCCTTTTTACGGTAGCATCCGCCCCAGGCTCAATCTTTCGACCAAAGCAGCAGGGGCTCCGATCCGATGGTGGACCAATCGAGATCTTCGATCTCTTCTTCTGTGTAAATGAGGTAGCGGATCTTGCGATTGATCAATTCCTCCGCCCGCTCGATCAATTTTATCAGGTACTCTTTATCTACATCGCCAATGAAGATCAGATCGATGACCGGGCTGTCTATACCACTCGCAAATTTGCCGGCCAGATAAACCTTGCGCACGGCGCCCAACCGCTCAATGACGTTCTCGACGATGCGATCCAATCCTATATGCTTCAACAGGATCTTGTGGATCTCCTCGAACAGCGGATGTGCCGTATTGGCGCGAAAGAGCTTCTTGTTACCTTTCAATTGCGCCTTGAGCATGCCGGCTTTTTCCAAACGGTTCAATTCGAGCCGGATAGCATTACTGGATTCACCGAATTCGCCTTCCAGCCCGCGCAAATAGGCTGTAGTCTTGCTGTTCAGAAAGAACTTTAACAGCAACTTGATCCTGGTCTTCGATGAAATTAAGGTTTCGATCATAACTATAAACGAGTAGCAAAACTACTCATTTTAAGAAGTATCGCGCAAGGGAGTCCTCAAAAAATCGGGGAATAATTGGAAAGATAAGCCCGCCTTTTCAGGCGCAATAGTACTGGCGGATCTTGAGTAAAATTTATACTCAACAATCTAACTCGCCGTGAAATATCTTTTGCTTGTCAGTTGTTTTTTCAAAAAGAAATTTCAAAGGCCAAAAAAGTCAGCCGGGCAACATCCCAAGCTTATTCTTCGGCCATGGCATCCCGATAGACCTTGCGGCCGATGAGGAAGAGGGTCGACAAGAGCAACCCGAGCAGCAGGCCCATTATGATGGCCTTCTTTTTCGACTTCTTGATTACCTTCAGGGGCTCGACGGGCACGTCGATCGCCTGAATAAAGGGCGTTTTGTTCTTGAGGGCAAACTTGGCGACTTCCTCGTTCTTGACCGCTTCCCCGTACATGGTGTTCAACACGAACACCTCGCGTTCGAGCTGCTCCTTGCGCAACTGAGCGCGCTGAGGGATCAGGTTTTGGTGCTGGTCGAGAAAGGTAGCCAGTTCGCGTTCGGTGGAAGCCAGTTCCACGCGGATCGAATCGGTCTGGTGCTTGATCTTCTCGTAGGTATCGCGCTGCTTGGAGGTCGTTTGGTCAATGTAGAACTTGCTGAGGTTCTGATAGATCGTCTTTAGCAGATCGATCGAAAGTTTTTCCGAGCGCGTGGTGAGTTTCATGCTCATGATGCCGGAGTTCTCGGAGATCGAACTGCTGAGCATCGCCGGAGAATTATTATCGCCAAGAAGCTTCTTGCTGACGATCTTCATGGCCGTATTCTCCTGGCGGTTGAAGTTGCGGATGGAATCGTGAGTGAAGAGGAAGGTAGCTAACTCCGGTTTCTCTTTCTTCCACTCCTTGTGGAGATTGTACACCTTGATCAGGTGATTGGCAAAGTAATCTTCTTCGTCCTTCAACTTGGTCCGCTGAATGAGCGAGCGGGAGATGATCCGGTGTGAACGCATGAGTTCCAGGATCTTGTCGAGGTTGTATTCGCTATTGGTCGTGGTGGGAGCCAGGCCGATGTTCTCCAGGATCGTAGCCACGCCGCCAAGCTTACTTCCTTCGTCTTCGTTCACCATGAAGGTGAGTTCGGCTTCGTATTCCTTGGGCGTCACGAACGCGCGGATCAGCATCAAGACAATGATGGGCACGATAAAATACAGGACGACCTTCCAGTTACGGGCGACTTCCCCGATGAATTCCCGGAGCTTCATGACGATCTCCCGGAGGGAGACTTCGTCGTCCTGCAAATAGTTCCTGGCTGTTTTCACTTCGTTACCCATACAACAGGCCGGTTATGATCGGGGCAAAGGTAACATAATTTTGGCTCAAATACCCGTCGGGTTCTTTAGCCCTGCCCGGGCTCGTAATTCAGGCTTGGAGCAAGCCATCGCTCTGCTTCCTCGACCGGCATTTGCTTGCGACGGGCATAGTCGGTTACCTGATCCTTTCCGATCTGGCCCAAGCCAAAGTACTTGGCGGCCGGATGGGCAAAATACCAACCGCTCACCGAAGCCGCCGGATACATGGCGTAGCTCTCCGTCAGGCGGATCCCGATCTGTTCCTCCACCTGCAACAGGTCGAACAACCGACGCTTTTCCGTATGCTCCGGGCAAGCCGGGTATCCGGGAGCCGGACGAATACCGCGGTACTCTTCAGCGATGAGGGCTTCGTTGTCGAGCGCTTCTTCCGGAGCATAAGCCCAGAATTCCCTGCGCACCCGTTCGTGCATCCGTTCAGCCAGGGCCTCGGCCAGGCGGTCGGCCAAGGCCTTGAGTAAAATGGCGTGGTAATCGTCGTGTTCCGACTCGAATTTTTCCACCCAGCGTTCGATGCCGATCCCGGCGGTTACTGCAAAAGCGCCAAGGTAGTCGGGTTGTCCATTTTCTTTCGGGGCCAGGAAATCGGTCAGACAGAGGTTCGGCTGACCCGGCGCCTTTTTCACCTGTTGCCGCAGATGAGCGAGGGTCGAGGTCGCTTCCTCCCGACTCTCGTCGGCATAGAGCTCGATCTGGTCGTCAGGGCAGGCATTGGCCGGAAAAAAGCCGATCACTGCCCGGGCCTGCAGCCATTTTTCGTCGATGATCCGCCGCAAGAGGCTGCGCGCATCGTTGTACAGTTGTTGCGCTTCCTGGCCCACGAACTCGTCTTGCAGGATGGCCGGAAACTTTCCTTTCAGTTGCCAGCTCGAAAAGAAGGGCGTCCAATCGATATGGTGTACCAGATCTTCCAAGGGATAATCGCTGAAGACGCGGGTTCCGAGAAAGGACGGACGGGGCGGCTCGTATGAACTCCAGTTCAGTTTCAGTCGGTTGGCACGGGCTTCCTCCAAACTCAGGTACTCTTTACTCGATTGCCGGCTGGATCGCGATTCGCGGACCTGCCGGTATTCTTCCTTGATCGAGCGTACGTATTCATCGGCCAGGCCCGGTTCTCCGCTGAGGAGGGTACTGGCCACTCCTACGCAACGGGAAGCGTCGAGCACATGCACGGTAGATCCCGAATACTGCGGGTCGATCTTCACCGCTGTATGCGTTTTGGAAGTGGTGGCGCCGCCGATCAGCAACGGCAAGGAAAAATGCTGCCGCTCCATTTCCCGGGCCACATGCACCATCTCGTCGAGAGAAGGGGTGATCAGGCCGCTCAATCCGATGAGGTCGACCTGTTCTTCCCGGGCAGTTTGCAATATCTTCTCCGTGGGAACCATCACTCCCAGGTCGATGATCTCGTAATTGTTACAGCCCAACACGACCCCGACAATGTTCTTGCCGATGTCGTGCACATCGCCTTTTACGGTGGCCAATAGGATCTTACCCTTAGCTCGGCGCGCCCCCTGCCCTTTCTGAGCTTCGAGGTATGGCGTTAGGTAAGCAACGGCTTTCTTCATGACCCGGGCGCTCTTCACTACTTGTGGCAAGAACATCTTCCCGGCGCCGAAAAGATCGCCTACGATGTTCATGCCGTCCATCAGCGGGCCTTCGATCACTTTCAACGGACTCCCGTATTTCTGCCGGGTCTCTTCGGTATCTTCTTCGATGAATTCGGTGATCCCTTTGACCAGGGCATGCGCCAATCGCTCCTCCACCGGTGCTTCTCGCCAGCTCAGGTCTTTTTGCAGCGTTCGGCCGCCCCCCTTCACCCTTTCGGCATAATTGGTCAGGGCCTCGGTGGCGTCGGGTTTTCGATTGAATAATACATCTTCGACCAATTGCAATAGGTCCTTGGGAATCTCCTCGTACACCTCGATCATACCGGCATTGACAATGCCCATATCCATGCCCGCCTGAATGGCGTGGTACAGGAAAGCCGCATGCATAGCCTCTCTCACGAGGTCGTTCCCACGAAAGGAAAAGGAAATATTGCTTACCCCGCCGCTGATCTTGGCCCCTGGGCAGATCTCTTTGATCTGGCGGGTCGCCTGAATGAAGTTCAGGGCATATTCGTTGTGCTCTTCGATCCCGGTAGCGACCGCAAAAATGTTGGGGTCGAAAATGATGTCCTGCTGCCTGAACCCGACCTCTTTCGTAAGCAGTTCGTAGGCACGCCGGCAGATCTCCACTTTGCGATCGATGGTGTCGGCCTGCCCCTGCTCGTCAAAGGCCATCACGATGGCCGCAGCGCCATAGCGGCGAATGAGGCGGGCCTGGCGTAGAAATTCGGCCTCGCCCTCTTTCAGGGAGATCGAATTGACTACGCATTTTCCCTGTACGCACTTCAATCCGGCTTCGATCACACTGAATTTCGAAGAATCGATCATGATCGGCAATTTGGCGATCTCGGGCTCCGACATGAGGAGATGGAGAAAGGTAGTCATGGCCTCTTCCGAGTCAAGCAAGCCTTCGTCCATGTTGACGTCGATCATTTGTGCGCCGCCCTCCACTTGTTGTTGCGCTACAGATAGGGCCTGATCGTATTCGCCCGACAGGATCAGCCGGGCGAATTTGCGGGAGCCGGTCACATTGGTCCGCTCGCCGATGTTTACGAAGTTGGTATCCGGGCGAATGATCAGCGGTTCAAGTCCGCTCAACATGGTGAAACCCGGCGTCTGGGGGATCGCCCGGGGCGGTACCCCTTGCACGCCCGCCACCATTGCCCGAATGTGATCGGGCGTGGTCCCGCAACAACCGCCGATGATATTGACCAGGCCGCTGCCGGCAAATTCGCGGATGTAGTTCTTCATTTCTTCGGCGCCCTGGTCGTACTCGCCAAACTCATTGGGCAAGCCGGCATTCGGATAGGCGCTGATGTAACAATCGGCTATGGTCGACAGCGCTTCCAGGTGAGGGCGCATCTCTTTGGCGCCCAGCGCACAGTTTAACCCTACGCTGAATAAGGGCAAATGGCTGATCGAGATCCAAAAGGCCTCCACAGTCTGTCCGGACAGCGTGCGCCCGCTAGCATCGGTGATCGTGCCCGATACCATGATCGGGATCTCCAGTGCGCGTTCTTCCAGCAGCTGATCGATCGCAAACAGCGCCGCCTTGGCGTTGAGCGTATCGAAAATGGTTTCGACCAGCAGCAGGTCGACCCCGCCGTCGACCAGTCCCCGCACTTGCTCGTAATAGGCCTCTTTCAACTGGTCGAAGGTAACGGCCCGGTAGCCGGGATTGTTGACGTCGGGTGAGATGGAAGCGGTGCGGTTCGTCGGCCCGATAGCGCCGGCGACAAAGCGCGGTTTGTCGGGCTCCTTAGCCGAAAACTCGGCAGCCGCCCGACGGGCGATCCGGGCCGCCTCCAGATTGAGTTCGTAGGCCAGATGCTCCATTTGGTAATCGGCCTGAGCGATCGCGGTGGCGGTAAAGGTGTTCGTTTCGATGATATCGGCGCCCGCTTCCAGGTAGGCCCGGTGAATGGCTTCTACGATCTGGGGTTGGGTCAGCGACAGCAGGTCGCTATTTCCCTTGACCAGCACGGGATGCTCTTGAAAGCGATCGCCGCGATAGTCTTTTTCTTCCAGCCGGTACTGTTGGATCATAGTGCCCATGGCTCCGTCGATCACCAGAATGCGATCGCGTATGAGGTCGTGCAAGGTAGGTATCATGCTTGTGAGACTTTACGGTATAATTAAGGCCGGAAGCAGTTCAAAAGTTGCACCTTATCAGAAATCCTGGTACTCTTTTGCAATGTTGATGCGGAGGCCGCCGCCGATATAGCTCGTACGTAGTCTTCGCTCTGGGATTTCGCTCTGTTTATCGCGGAAGAAGTACTCCAGGGTCAACTCCATGTTGTGCCAAAAAGCATAGCTCGCTTCCAGGCCGAACAGGTTGATCTCCGTACGTACGCCTTGTCCGATCACGACCCCTTCTTCGATCTTGTTGTTTCCGGTCGGTTCGAGAACGTTGTAACCGTAGTTGATGCCGTCAACGTCTTCGCCGGTATTGGCTCTGATCGCGCGGGCCTTGAAGAGCAGCTTTGGAGTTGCCTGGTAACGAAGTCGAAGAATGTACTCCTTGAAATTGGCGCCCAGCGGATGGGCCAGCGGTTGGTTGTAGTTGGAGTAGGTGGCCGAACTGTCGCGGTGAGAATAGGTATAGGGACGAACGAGATTAAACTCGGCCTGGGCGTCGAGATGGTCGATGCCGAAAACGTTCACATACTTCACTCCTGCCTGAATTCCATATTTATTGCCCCACCATTTCCGGTCGCTTAGAAATAGCTCGTCGAATTTGAATTCGTCGAAGATCACCTGTCCGTAGAGTTGGGTCCGTTCCAGCAGGTTCCACTTGAATTCGAAGCCCAACAATACGTTATCGGGGCTGCCGACAAGTTGTTCGACCGTGCGATACAGGATGACGGGGTTGAGGTATTGCAATTCGAACTGGTTGTTGCGACTAAACACCACCGATTCGAAAAAGCCGACGGTCAGTTTCGGCGTGGCGGCAAAGCTGAGGTAATGGGCGGCAAAGTATTTCTTGGGGATCAGCAGATCGCCCACATCGTCGCCGGCGCCCTGCAGGGCCACTTCGGCAAAGATGTTCTGTAAATGGAAGCGCCAAACCCGCCAGTTGAGCTTCAGGTAGAAATAGTTGGGCGAAAAATCCGAGAGGAACAAAGATCGATACCCATTCCCGATAAAGTGCCGGCCATGCCCGAGTTGCATCCCTACATGCTTGGTGATGTTAAACCCGAAATACCCCTGTGCCTGCAAGAAATCGTAGCCATCGTTAATGTCGAAAATGCTGCTCCGGTAGGGCTTGAAAAAACCGGCGCCGGGCACGGCATTATCGCGTTCCGAACGTTCGCGGACATAGTCGGGAAAACGGGCCTGTGTTTCGATCAGATCGGTGTAGAAAAAGATCCGGTCGTCGATGCCGCCCCGGATGCGGAAACCACGCTGATTGAGGAAAAGAAGATCGGAACCGCGCTCATTGGTTTTTCCGCCGTAAAAATTCACGA
>JAGQXA010000763.1 GCA_020436865.1 Saprospiraceae bacterium
CCGATTACAAGTACAAGGTCGGTACTCACCGCTCCTTTGACGTGGCCGGCGATAGCATGGAGCCGACCCTCTTCGAAGGCGACAAGGTCGTGTGCAGCTATCTGGAGCCCACGCTCTGGGAAAGTTCGTTGAAGGATAATTATGTTTACGTGGTGGTCACCCGCGGCGATGTGGTCGTCAAACGCATCTTCAATCTGATCAGGGAGGAGCGTACCCTCGAACTGCGGTCCGATAACGATTTCTACCAGCCGTTCCGAATCGATCTGAACGAGATCCGCGAGATCTGGTATGTGCGGGCGAAGATCAGCCCGTTCCTGCCCTCGCCGCAAAATATCCAGAACATCCTGCAGGCCGACCTGAAGGAGTTGAAAACGACGGTCCACCAACAATCGGATGTGATCCGTCAGCTAAAAGAATTGATCGGCCAGCTGTTAAATGAAAAAGAGAAAAGCCTCTGAGCGCGTCTCTTATCTTTCTACTTTCATCTTTCTACTCAATCATGGAAAAGATCACCGGAACCATTCAGTATCAGGACATCTCCACCGGCTTCTGGGGCGTCATCGATGAACAGGGTCGCAAATGGCGCCCGATCAATCTGCCCGAAGATCTAAAGGTGAACGGCAAGAAGGTCAAGATGAAGATCAAACCCCTTCAGGTGGAAGCCTCGATATTTATGTGGGGGGAGCCGATGGAAGTGGTGGAGGTGGAACACTAATACCCCCTCCAATCGTCCGTTGCGTGGCGGACGGCCTTCAGCTTCTTTTTCTCCTCCAGATGGATCAGGAGCGCCAGGCGGGCAGCGAGTTCCGCTTCCGGCTTGATCTTCTTTTCCCAGGCTTCCGGCCTGAAGTATTTCTTGACAAAACCCGTATCGAATCGACCTTCCAGAAAGGCAGGGTGTTCCATGACGAACTTGCCGAACGGCAGGGTAGTGGCTACGCCTTCGATCTGGTATTGGTCGATCGCTTCGATCATCCGCTGGATGGCCTCGGCGCGCGTTTGTCCGTAGGTGACCAACTTGGCGATCATAGGATCGTAGTAGATGGGGATTTCGAGCCCTTGCTCGTAGCCGTCGTCGAGCCGGATGCCGTCGCCGGTGGGGCGGATGTAAGACTCGAGGCGACCGACGCTGGGCAGGAAGTCGTTGAGGGGGTCTTCGGCGTATACGCGTAATTCGACGGCATGGCCGCGGATCTCCAGGTCTTCCTGACCGAAACTGAGTTTTTCCCCCCGCGCAATGCGGATCTGCTGTTCGACCAGATCGATCCCCGTGATCAGCTCGGTGACCGGGTGCTCTACCTGCAAACGGGTGTTCATTTCCAGGAAATAGAAGTTGAGCTGGTCGTCGATCAAGAACTCGACCGTGCCGGCCCCTTCGTAGTGACAGGCTTGGGCGACCCGCACCGCGGCCAGGCCCATAGCTTCGCGCACCTCGGGGGTCAATACCGATGAAGGGGCTTCCTCCACGACTTTCTGATGGCGCCGCTGTACGCTGCATTCGCGCTCGAAGAGGTGTAGTACCTTGCCGTGGCGGTCGGCGAGTACCTGGATCTCGATGTGACGCGGATTGGCGATGTACTTTTCGATGAACACCGAACCATCGCCGAAGGCAGAGCGAGCTTCGCTGATGGCGCGTTCCATCTGGGAGGGAAGTTCTTTTTCGTTCTCTACGATCCGCATGCCCTTGCCGCCGCCGCCGGCGGAGGCCTTGATGAGCACCGGAAAGCCGATGGTCTGGGCTATCCGGATGGCCTCTTTGGGGTCGTC
>JAGQXA010000764.1 GCA_020436865.1 Saprospiraceae bacterium
ATCTTTTCCTTGGCCGCTTCCCGGGCAGCCTCGACCTTTTCCTGTTCGACCTTATGGGCCTCCTTGTCTTTCAGGCTCTTCAGGCGGTTTTCCAGTTCACTCCGCGTTTCATTCATCTCGCCCAACTTTTCTTCTTTGGAGTTGATCCGCTCTTCGATCATTTTGATCTTCGCTTCGCGGATCTGCGCCTCCAGTTGTCCGGCGGTCGAGGCGATCTTCTTGCGCTGAAAATTGAGGTCGTCGCGGTCGCGCTGGATGGAGCGCTCCATTTTCTCGATGGCCGACAGCAAGCCTTCGTAGCGGCGGTTGAGGCGCTGCAGAGGGGAGTTGTCGGAGGTGGCCTCTTTGCCGAAGCGCTGAAGCTTTACCTCTTTGAAAGCGGCGTCGAGGCGTTCCCAGATCTTCGAGCGGTGTTCGCGGGTCAGCTTGGCGTCGCGGAAAGTGCGTTGCATTTTCTTTAGCTCGTCGAAAAGCCCCTGCAGGCGCAGGCCCTCCTTGATCCGTTCTTCGACCTCGGCGAGTGAGGCCAGGAAGGATTCCATGGTCTGTTTGGATTGCTTGGTGAACTCTTCGTCCATGCGGGCGCGCAGCTCCTTCATGCGGGCGAACAGTTCGTTGGTGCTGTCGCGCAGGGAGTCGGCATGCTCGCGGAAGAGGTTCTTGTCGCGAACCTGGGTCTGGACCTTCGACCAGAATTCCTTCAGGGAATCCCAGATCTTTCCGTCGTATTTCTCCAGGCTGGAAATGCGCTCGCGCAGTTCCTCGAGTTCGGTTTGATAGACGGTATTGAGCTTGGAAGACAGCACGATGAAATGCCATTCGGTTTGGGCTCGTTGGATGAGGTCGGTGCGTTCGACGCGCAGATCGTCGGGCAACAGGCTTTCGGTGACGGTCAGTTCGCGTTCGATGTACTGATTCGGTTCGGGAAGAGGGACTTCCTGATCGAGCCGCCATTCGTTGAGCATTTGGTTGGCAAATTCTTCGGTGGCGACCGATTCCGGGAAGGTCCAGATCCCGACCTGGTTTTCCGCTGGTTTCAACTGCATGGCGATCAGTATCTTTTCGTCCTGTGCGTTGGTACCCCAAATAACGAGCTTTGTCTTCATGGTGCAGTATGCGTTAGTTCCGGTAAAAAAAGCTGTACAGATTCAAAAGGTCAATTCGTACGGGTGGTCATGAAATGGTTATCTGGCTGCCTGCAACGCAGCCTTGCTCTGTGGATGGATATGTCCAAACAGGGGGCGTACCCCCTGCAGGAAAGGGTAAAAATCTAATAAATTTAGAAAAATGGTCGCCAAATGACCAAATTTTAGGTCGATTTCTCCCCCCTGGGCCCTCAGGCGGTAGCCTTCCTCCGGTCGAGGAGCTTGTTCGCCAGCAGGTATTCGGCGATCTGAACGGCATTCGTCGCGGCCCCTTTGCGCAGGTTGTCGGCGACGATCCAGAGGTTGAGCGAATTATCGGCCGATTCGTCGCGGCGGATGCGACCGACGAACACCTCGTCGCGGTTCTTGGCGAACAGGGGCATCGGGTATTCGTGGCGGGCCGGGTTGTCGAGCACGATCAGCCCTGGGGTAGCCGCGAGCAACTCGCGTACCCGGGCGATCTCGTATGGGCGGGCGAATTCCACGTTCACCGTTTCGGAATGTCCGCCGTGTACCGGTACCCGCACGGCGGTAGCGGTGATGCGAATGCTTTGATCGCCGAGTATCTTGCGCGTTTCGTGCACGAGCTTCATTTCCTCCTTGGTGTAGTCGTTGTCGAGGAATACGTCGCATTGCGGCAGGCAGTTCTCGAAAATGGGGTAGTGGTAGGCCATCTCCTCTTCCTGCGGCTGGTAGCCCTTGCGCTCGAGATTGTATTGTTTGACGGCCTGCATGCCCGTGCCGGTGAAGGACTGATAGGTGGAAATGACCAGCCGGCGAATGTCGAAGGCACGATGGAGGGGCGACAGGGCCACGACCATCTGAATGGTCGAGCAGTTCGGGTTGGCGATGATCTTGTCGGTGGAGGTCAGTTCCGCAGCATTGACCTCGGGCACGATCAACTTCTTATCGGGTTCCATGCGCCAGGCCGAAGAATTGTCGATGACCGTGGTACCGACCTCCGCAAAGCGGGGCGCCCACTCTTTCGACACGCTGCCGCCGGCCGAAAACAGGGCAATGTCAGGCGCTTCGCCGACCGCTTCTTCCAGTCCGACGACCCGGTAGGTCTTTCCGCGAAACTGAACTTCCTTCCCGACAGAACGGGCCGAGGCAACGGGAAGAAAGGAAGTGACGGGAAAACCGCGATTTTCGAGAACCTCGCACATCACTGTGCCCACCAGGCCGGTGACTCCCACAACTGCTACTTTCATGATCGAAGTGATTTTTGTTTTGGCGGGTTCAAAGATAAGGGCATTTCCAATTAATTGCTATTTTGATGGCGGAGATTCCCCACCGACCTTCAGAGCGCGCCTGAACTTCATTTCTAAATTTCATCGCATGAAGAACGCCTTGTTACTGTGGTTGTTGTGTAGTTTCCCGCTCTGGGCGGCCGCGCAACTTCAAGACGATTTTTCAGACGGCGACCTGACCGATTCCCCGGCCTGGCTGGGGGATACCGACCGCTTTCAGGTGAACGGAGGGGAATTGCAGCTCTTTCACGTCGACCCCGATGCCAATAACGTCTCTACGCTCTACCTGCCCGCTCCCACCTCGCTGAATGCCGAAACGGTTTGGGAATGCCTGGTACGGTTGGAATTCGCCCCTTCTTCCAGCAACTATGCCCAGCTCTTTCTGCAAGCCTCCGAGCCCGATCTGCAGGCCGATCAATTCGGATATTTCCTGCGGGTCGGAGGCATCAGCGGCGCCGACGACGCGATCGAACTCTACCGCCAGGACGGCGCTCCGGGCAACGCGGTCCTGCTCCTCAGCGCCTCCGCCGGCGCGGTCGGCGGCGATCCGGCCCTGGCCCGGATCCGGGTGGTGCGCTCGGTCGCCGGACAGTGGGACCTGTGGGCCGACTACAGCGGCGGAACCGACCTGCAATTGGAAGGTTCTGCTCAGGACGACACCTATGCCATGGGCGGCTATTTCGGGTTTGTGTGCCG
>JAGQXA010000765.1 GCA_020436865.1 Saprospiraceae bacterium
AAGACCTCCGCCAGTGGCGTGCGGTCATACCATGATTCCGGCCCCTGTGCCGGGTCGCTCGCGGAAAAACCGCTCACGAAAACAACGGTAGCCAATAATAAAAAAACAGGTAGGTAAGTCCCTATTCTCTCGATCCTGCTCATCAGATCAAAGAAAGTTTTTGTGCTTAATTTATTGGTAAGAGGTGTCAGGAAAAGCTATTGCTCTCTTCTCTTTCCCCATACGCCCTATTTGACTTTTGGGGTTGCCCGGGCCAGCGATTTTTTTGAAGAAAGGGCGCCATCGATGTAGATAAGTGTTGCACAAGTGCCTGGGAGGCTTTACATTTGTCTTGTTATTTAGAATCCATCTAATTTACTCCTCTGCAAGCGATATGATCAGCCTCCCCACCATACCGGACGGTCCGGATACCAAGATGGCCTTTTCGCTGATGGTGATCCAACCCAAGGACCTGAAGAAAAAGTGCTGCAAGAAGCACAAGAAGGGCAAGCGTTGCAAGAAGTGTCCGGGGAGGCGGTAGCGTCCGATTTCTCCTCTTCTTCGTCGAGTAAAGTGGCCCGTTCATCGGAAGGAACCTATCTTCTGAGTACCTCTTTTCACCAACATTCATCGTCATGGGCTACATGGGATTCGGCTTGCAGCGGTCGCCTGCATCCCATTCCAATCCAAGTTCCGAAGTACCGGAACAAATATGGCGCGCGACTATCCCATTTTTTGGAAAAAACCCTTATCTTTTGCCAATGGAAAAGGATCGCTGCTCTTGGAAGCGATCTGAACGCATACTCAAGCTCCGAGAACCCATCCGATTGGCTTCTCTTTCGATCTGACGAATCCAGTTTGATCCCCGGGCGTCAGGATCGTTTCAATTGATTTTTTTCATACTCAAAACCCTATCATGGCCACTAACCCAAAACCTGCCTCGTCGGCTCCCAGCAAGATCAAAGATGGCATCAAGCAAACTTATGATGCATTCCTCGAAGGGCTCACCCCTAAAGAACCTGCCCCCAAGAACACTTCCATCGACCAGGACTACAAGAAGTTCTTCCTGGAGCACGCTCAGCAAGTGAAAACGTTCTACCACTACCTCAACGACGACGCGTCCTCGACAACCAAATTAAAAAAGAACGTTCTGGAAGAAATGGCGGACATTATCGCCAATACGAAAGCCACCTTTGAAGACCTGGACAAGAAGTACCAGGAAACCCTGCTGCCTGCACTGGCAAAAAACATCAAAGCCGCCCGGGACCTCAACAAAGGATTCTCTACCCTGACCAACCTGAGCAGAGACCTTGCCAAAGACATTCACCAGAGCGACACCCTGTTCGACGAACTGGTCTCTTCCGTAGCGGAAGAGGGCCAGGCGGACGCTCTGAAGGCCGATCTGAAATCGGAAGTGCCGGATACTGACGATCCCTTCAAAATGACGGATAAGAAGCAAGCCATCGAAAATCTGACCAAGCTGCTCGACGACTTGTTCCTCACCAAGTTCATCGAGATCAACTTCCCGGCCATGAAGGAGAACTTCACCGCTTTCAGCACTGCCTGCGACGAGCTGGTCAAAGACCTGACCGACAATGTAAAGGAGGTCGACAAGGAGGAGGACGAGGCCCTGAAGGCCTACGAAGAGGCCAAAAAGGCCGGAAATTCGGCCGATCTGGAGGAGTTGCTCAAAGAACTGAGCAACCTGCGCGACGCTTCCCCTGCGTCGACTGCGTCGACCGACGACAAGGAAAAGGAAATGCTCGATGCCAAGAACAAGGTGAAAAAGCTGGAAACCTTGCTGAGCTACAAGGAGATGGAGGAGGAAAAAGTGGCCAAACATACCAAGCGCCTGGAAAAAACGGAAGCTTTGGTCAACGAGCTCCTGCTGAACTTAAAGAACCTGATCGATCCGGCCGACGGGTCCATGACCAGAGCGGTGACGCTCAGCAGTCAGGCGCCCGCCCTGGCGAATGCCGGAGGTTCTTTGGACGCAGCCAAGGACCTGGCCATCCTCGACGTTTTCAACTACCTGCAGTCGATCGGGAAGTTCTTCCTGAAAGAACTGGAAGCCCTCGGCCTCATCGAAGGGATCATCAACACGCTGAATGCCAAGTTCGGCGACCAGGACACGCAGAGCGATGTCAAAGTATACGTCAACCGCCTGAGCACCGAGCTGGGCGAACTGGAAGGCCCGTCGAAAGACTTTACCCAGAAACTCCTGGAGAATTCCCAGATGCTGCACGACCTTCACGGTGGCCTGAGCCAGCTATTCAACGAATATTTCGAAAAACTCGGCGGTTCGGTGACCGATAGTTCGCTCCAAGATGCCGCCGACAAGAAAGGCGGCGTGATCGACGCCCTGACCAAGAAGAAAGACAATGCCGAATACGACAAAACCGCCGGCAAACTGAAGTCGGAGATCGAAGCGGCGAAGATCAGGCTCAACAAGAAGATCCAGGAATACAACCTCCAGAAGAACAAGGCCGATTTCGAATCCAAGATCAAAGCCGCGTAGCGGAGATCCGGGGCTTCCCGAAATCCCTCTCTTTGCTACTGGCCCGTCCAGTAAAGGGCTTCGTAGTGTCCTCCCTGGTCCCAGATGACCACCGGGTTGGCGCCTGTGTTTACATGCGGCACCAGATATGGCCGGCTGTTTTCATCGACCTGGATGAGATAGACGTTCATACTAATGTGAAAGTCGTGATTGATCCAGCCTACGAGGGCCACAAATGCGTCGTCGTCGGAGTAGAGCATGACTCCGTCGACCTGTGCCCCAAATTGCCCGATCAGGCGCCGGCGATAGTGCCGGGCTAATTGAGCATGCTGTGATTGATAGCCACCGGTAGCATGCTGCAACAAGGAGATGATCAGGCAATTGAGCCCATCGCCATAGTTGGTGGCCACCCCGATCGACTGCCCGGTAAGCCATTGCTGTAAAGAGGGGTTGCGCCGACGCATGTCCCGTATGTACTCCAGCGTACCCTCTCCCTTCTTCTTTGTCTTACTGGGTGCACTGCTTTTCTTTTTCGGCTTTTTTGCTTTTTTCGTTGTCTTGCTCTTGACGGCAACGCCTTTGGATGCTCCTTCCTCCTGATCGAGCATCGGGGCGACGACTCCTTCTGCCAGTGCATGCTCGGGATTGAGTTCGTCGTGCGTCTGGTTCACCACATTGAAAACGCTCAATGCATTTGCCGCTTGCAGCCCCGCAGGGAAAGCCAACTGCTCCTCTTCCTGGCCCAGATCGCCGCCCTGCTTCTTCGGGCCCGAGTGCTCTTCCGAGGAAGAGCCAAGGTCCATCCCTTGCATATCCTCCCGCCACTCGAATTTGAGAAAATCCAGTTCCGCGCCTCTTTCCTCCTTCTTCTTGGGTCCGACGGACAGGTAGTGCGCCTGTAATTTCTCCAGGCGCTCGATGTGTTCGGCCCTCGATTCTACCACGTGCAGGCGTCGATCCCAAATGCCGGGCATTTGCACTTTATTCCGCCGGGGGTCGGGATGCTGAGGAATGTAGGTGTCCTGCCGGGCGCCGATGAACTTCGGGTTGTGGGAGAACAATTCCGGCTGTTTGGCCGGGCCGATGAAGGGGGCCATCCGCTGTTTCTTGGAAGGCTGGTGGAGCTTTTGACCTTTGATGTCCTTCCTGATCTGAGCCAGGGCCGATTTGAGCATTTTTGGGAATTCTTTCTCCGACATGCCCTGGTCGCGAAACACATTCGGCGTCGCGATGCCTTGCAGTTTTGTCAAGAGCCCCTTATCGGAGACGATCCGCAGTACTTCCGCCCAATTCTGGTGAGTCAAGACGCCGATCCCGATATTCATCAACGTATCCTTGATCCACACCTCTTTCACATCCTTCACGACACTGGCCAGGTGACGCTTCATGCTGGTATCGTCCATGTCCTTTCCTTTCTTGAATCGGGCTATTTGCGCTTTTCTGCGGGCCTCCATCGCCGGCACCGCGAGCATGCCGCTCAAGGTGCGGGCCATCAGACTGAGGAAGTTGCGCAATTGGGGGCTCTTCGCGCCGGCGATGGGCATTTTCTCGAAGGAAAGATCGGCTTCGGCGAGGATCGAGTTGAGTTTAAGCAGTTTACCCTCCATTCCTTTTAGGACATGATCCTGCCCTATTCTGGAATTGACCTCCTGCAACCACTTCGCAGTCTTTCCTACATTGGCCTTAAAGGAAGCCCTCATGATCTGCAGTTCCTGAGGCGACAAGATACCCTTGCCAATGAGTTCGCGTAGCCGGCCAGTGTCGCGGTCAAAGGAAGTCCGTACATTATTCAGTCTTTCCACCCATCTGGTCCCGACCTGTATCCGAACATATCCGTTTATTTCATTGATCAGGTTGGATACGCCATAAA
>JAGQXA010000137.1 GCA_020436865.1 Saprospiraceae bacterium
GGCCAAGGTACGGACAAAAGTCAGGGCCGGCAATGGCATTCTGGCGCCACCTGCAAGAGGAGCTCCAATTACCGTTCTTACCGGCACGAGCATGTTCAGTGCAGAGATCGTTTTCTCGCGGCAAAAGATGCTTGCGCAAGGCGGCTGACAGATATCCGATCTGAATTTGGCGGGTTGAGGGGCATTGCGTACCTTTCGCGCCGAAACGCACCCGAAGTATTTTGCTGAAGTATATCCTACACTCCGTTTTCATCGCCGCCGCCTTGACCTGGTCGGTGCGGGCCACGGCCCCAGAATTGATCCTTCCCGAGGAGCCGGTCGCCCCGCGTCCGGATGCCCGCATGTTGGATATTGTCGATTCGTACGACGCCTTCTTGCAGGAAGCCATCGAGCGCGGCGAGGCGCCCGGGGCGGCAGTGGCGATCGTGCAGAACGGTTCCGTTCTGCTGACGAAAGGCTACGGAGTGCGTTCGCTCCACGAACGGCAGCCGGTCGACGACCGTACGGTGTTCCGCATCGCTTCCCTCTCCAAGTCGATGGCTGCGCTGTTGACCGGCCGGCTGGTCGAGGAGGAACTTTTGCACTGGAACGATCCCGTCATAAGCTATCTGCCCGACTTCCGCCTGCGCTCGCAGAGCCAAACGGAGCGCCTTGAACTTCGTCACCTGTTATCGCACAGTACCGGCCTTCCCTATCATACCTACTCCAACCTGATCGAAAAAGGGGAAAGTACACTTTCGATCATGCAACGCCTGACCGAGGTCAAGCTGATCGCCAAAGAAGGCCGGGTGTATGCCTACCAGAATGCGGCCTTCTCGCTGATCGGCGAAGTCATTCAGGCAGCCACCGGTAATTCTTACCAGGCCAATATGCAGCAGAAGGTGTTCAACCCGCTGCACATGGCCGATGCGTCGGTCACGCTCGAAGATTTTCTCGCCAACCCTAACGTCGCCAAACCGCACAAGTATCTGCGGCAGGGGCAATGGCGCGAGCTACCTCCTTCGCCCAAGTACTACAACGCGGCGCCTGCCGGCGGCGTCAACGCCAGCGGCCAGGATATGGCCCAGTACTTACTGGCCATGCTCGGCAATCGCCCCGATGTGCTTTCGGAAGAGATCCGTACGGAGCTGGCTACGCCGGTCGTATCCACTCCGATCCGCAACCGCTACTTCCGGCGCTGGCAGGGTCTGCGCAAGAGCTCGTACGGATTGGGCTGGCGCATCGTCGAACTGGAAGACGACACGCTCCTCTACCACGGGGGGTACGTGGCTGGCTACCGGGCCGAGATCGCGGTGAGCCTGCGGCACGGCTTTGGAGTATGCGTACTCTTCAACGGAGGCACTGGCTTTGCCTCGGAGGCAGTGCCGAAGTTTCTCGAATTGTACCGTTCCGGGGCGCCCACGCTTTGAATGAATGCCCGGCGGCTTGTCTGGACCGCCGAATCTTCCTACCTTTCCCGGAATCATTTGTCGCCGAATTATGGCTTCCCGTTTGCGCACCGCCTTGGTGTTGAGCAGCATTTCCGTATTCCTGATCTTCTTCCTCCACTATGGACTTTGGGAGCCGGGCCGACGACTCTTTCCGGCCCTGTTGCAACTCTCGCAGTTCGTTTTCGCCCTGTTCTTCCTCTTGCACTATTTCCCGATCAGTTGGAAAGCCGATCGGACGGCGGTGCGGGTCCTGCGTTTCGGACTGCTGCTGCTGGCGCTGGGGCTGTTGATACTGCTCGTGCTGGAATGGTGGGAAGGGCCGCCGCGCAACGTGCAACTGGTGTCGGAAAGTAATTTTCTGGCCATGTTGCTCGGCTTCGTGGTCATCTCCGATCGCCTGGTGCAGATCACGCACTGGAACCTGCATCCGGCGCTGGTTTTTGTGCTCAGCTTCCTGGCGCTCATTTTCCTGGGCACCCTGCTGTTGTTGCTTCCCCGGGCTACGCACCACGGCATATCGATCGTCGACGCTCTTTTCACCGCCACCAGCGCCGTTTGCGTGACCGGCCTCATCGTGCTCGACACCGGCAAGGACTTCACCGCCTTCGGCCAGACGGTCATTCTGCTCCTGATCCAATTGGGCGGATTGGGTATTCTGACCTTCACCAATCTCTTCGCTCTCTTCTTTACGGGTCGGCAATCGTTCAAGGCCCGTTTGATGCTGCACGAGTTCATCAATGCCGACAACCTGAGTAAGACCTTCAATATCCTGGTCAAGATCGTGCTGTTCACGCTGGTGGTCGAAGCCATCGGCGTCGGCCTGATCTATCTCCTCGCGCCGGTTTCGCCCGAGTTGGGCAACCGCCTGTTCTTTTCCCTCTTCCATGCCATTTCAGCCTTTTGCAACGCGGGCTTTTCCACCCTCTCGGGTTCGCTGTACGAGCCGGTCGTGCGCTACCACTACGGCTTGCAGTTGGTGGTGGCGGCCCTGTTTATCGTCGGCGGACTGGGTTACGGCGTGGTGATCAACTATTACGCCTATTTGAAAAGCCGTTTGCTGAAATGGTTGGACCGGATGAGCGTGCGCAAGATCCGTTATTCACCGCCCAAACGCATCATCAGCATCAACACCGTCATCGTAGTCAATACCACCCTCTTCTTGATCGTCGCCGCCTGGGGTTTGTACTTTGCCTTCGAGTACGACCACAGCCTGCGCGAGTACCCCTTCTGGGGAAAAGTGGCGGCCAGTTTTTTCGGAGCGGTCACGCCCCGCACGGCCGGATTCAATTCGGTCGACCTGAGCGAACTGGCCGTCCCGACGATCCTCATTTACCTGTTGCTGATGTGGATCGGCGCTTCGCCCGGTTCGACCGGCGGCGGCATCAAGACCACCACTTTTGCCCTGGCCTCGATGAGTATCGTGCACCAGATGTTCGGCCGGCCGAAGCTGACCTTTCGTTGGAAGGAGGTGCCGCTGCAGGCCATCAACCGCACGGCGGCCGTGATCAGCCTGAGCCTGATGGCCGTCGGGCTGTCGGCCTTTCTCATTCTGATCTTCGACCCGCAGCTGGATCCGCTGCAGGTGGCCTTCGAATCGTTTTCGGCCTATGGCACGGTGGGGCTGAGCCTCGGCATTACCGCCGAGCTGAGCGCGCCCAGCAAGCTCGTACTGGTCGCGACCATGTTCCTGGGCCGGGTGGGGTTTCTGACCCTGCTTTCCGGTATCGCACGGCAGCTCGCCGGCGAACACCTGAGCAATTACCAATATCCGGCAGAACCGATCTTCATAAACTAACACGCATGAAATTCGTCATTATCGGACTTGGAAATTTCGGCTCCAGCCTGGGGCACCAACTGGTCGAAGACGGCCATGAAGTGATCGGGGTGGACAACAAGATGACCCACGTCACCCTGCTCCAGGATCAGCTCACCCATACGATCTGCCTCGACGCCACCGACGAGGTAGCCATCCAGAAATTGCCGCTGGAAGACGCCGACTGTATCATCGTCAGCATCGGTGAAGACATCGGTTCTTCCGTCACCACCACCGCCCTGGTCAAAAAGCTGACCAACGCGCGGATCGTGGCCCGGGCCATCTCCAACGTCCACCAAACCATTCTCGAAGCGATGGACGTCGAAGAGATCATCCACCCGGAAGCCGAGTACGCCGCCGAACTGGCCGGTCGCCTGACACTGAAGGGCGTCGTGCGCTCGGTGCCGCTCGACAACCGCTACGAGATCGTGGAAACGCCCCTCCCCAAACACTTCGTGGGCAAACGCATCGACGAAACCGAATTGCGACCCGACTGGAACCTCAACGTCATCACCGTGATGCGCCAACGGCCGCATAAGAATTTCCTGGGAAAGACCGTTTACCGCACCGAAGTGATCGGCGTGGTCGGCGCCGACCTGGTGTTGGAAGAAAAGGACATCCTCGTGCTCTTCGGCAGCAAAGCGGATGTCGAGCGGTTTAATCAGGAGTTGGGGTGAGGCCGGTTGGAGTTGGCAAAGCCAGTATCCCGCCTACCACTCTCCCGCATAATCCAGCTTGATCCCGCTCTTGACGCCCAGGAACTGGTGTTTGATGCGGGCGATCTGCCGGAAGTGCAGGTAGTCGTGCGCAAGCCAATTGGTCAGGAAGAGACGGGCGGAGAGGGGACCGAGGATCGGATGTTGATACGTGTTGTCCCATTGCGGATCGGCGAGGGCCTGCAGCCACTCGACCGACTGCCGGCGCTCGTCGAGAAAGCGGGCGAGCATATCTGGATAGTCTTGTTCCAGATACTTGCGCGCGGCCACCCAGCCGACCGGATCGATCGGCGGCATGGGCTGGTCGGGCGTTTCCAGGGTGTGGCGCACGCGGGCGCGAAAGTCTTCCCGCTCCTCGTCATAGAGATGGCAAACTACCTCCAGCAGGCACCACTTGCCCGGTTGAGGTTTCCA
>JAGQXA010000766.1 GCA_020436865.1 Saprospiraceae bacterium
ACGGTATCCCAATCGTTTGTCAGCAGTTCGCGAATGGCCACGCGGTAGAGGCCCAGATCGTTCGGATCGTCGATATGAACGACCAGTGCGTTGCCGAGCTGTTCGACCGTGAGACTGGCCGGCGGTTCCGGCCCCAGGGCTGCCATGGCGAGGGCGTTGCCGTTGATGACGGCATTGCGGGCCAGATAGTGGAAGTCGACGAAGAAACTGTCGAGGAGCCCGTCGTTGTCGGTGTCTACCCCGAGCACATCCTCCATAGAGTGTTGCCGGTCTTCGTAACCCGGCTGCGAGGGGTTGCCGTCGCCATGCTCATTGGCGGAAGTAAAGCGAATGGCCGGATAGCCGTTTTCCCGGAAGGGGATATGATCGCCGCCGCGTCCTGTGCGGTCTTCGGGCGTCATGATGTTGATCACGGTCTGGACGGCTATGTTCGGAAAGATATTCTCCTGATATTCCAGTTTGACGTAGCGGGCCAGTTGCTTGTGCTTCGACGTGATCCCGTCGGAATAGATCCGCACATTGATGCTGTCGATGTCGTTGAGCCCCGGGCAACCCGGCGGCGAAGCCGTTTGGCCGCAAATGATGCCGCCGACGATATCGTTATTGAGCACTGCCTTCAGTTGCAGGTCGTTGGCCAGGCAATAGTCGGCCAGCGCATTCGCCCCGCGCAAGCCCTGCTCTTCGCCGGTGGTCAGCATAAAGACGATCGAGCGATTGAACGAGAACTGGCTCATGACGCGCGCCAGCTCCAGCACCAGAGCGCTGCCGCTGCCGTTGTCTTCCATGCCGTGCGCCATGCAATCGCCATCGCAGCCGTCTTCACAGCGGCTGTCCAGGTGCGCTTCCACCAACACAAATTCGTCGTATTGCGGCCCCTGCCCGGGCAGGATCGCCACCACATTTCGGTGCTGCCCCATCCCGCAGATAACCTGATCGAATTGCAGGTAACCCGGAAGGAGGCGGCCTTCGTTCTGCATGCTGAAGGATTCGAACTTGTCGTATGCCCAGCGCCTGGCAGCTCCCATGCCGAAAGTGGTGCTCGTGGTATCGGAACCCGTGTTCCGGTTGCCGAAGGCGCTCATCTGCACCAGATAGGCATGCAGCGAATCGGGGGAAAGGTCGTCGATCAGGGCATTTGCAATGACCACCGGGTCGTCGATCACCACTGAAGGCGCGTAATCGGCCGGATCGAAAAGGCCGAACACGACGGCCTCCGCTTCCGGATTGGTGAAGAAGATGTTGGATTGGCCGTACGCTCCCCAGGCGACTCCCAGGAGGGTCAGAATGAGTATCGATCTTTTCATGAGGCGTTCTTTTGTGTGAAAAAAGAGGATGCCGGACAACAGGTTCCGGCATCCTAAGTTAGTCAATTCGCCATGAAAAGTGCGGATCATGGCCAATAATCACAGGGAAGAATACCCAATGAATGGTCAGTAAAGGTTTATCCGTTGCCTGCGCGGCGTTTTTCGTCTTCCGCTCCCGTTTGGCGGCGGCGGGCCTGTTGGACCGTCTTTTTGCCGAAACTCCAGGTCATCGCCAGCGTGACGACCCGGCTGTCGCGATAGCTGATGAAGGTTTCGTCGATATTACCGAATTGCGTGCTTCCCCGGGGATAGGCCCGCCAGAAAAGATCGCGGGCATTCAAGCGGAGGTTCAGACGCTGATCGAAGAACGACCGTTGCACGCCGACA
This sequence comes from Saprospiraceae bacterium, assembly GCA_020436865.1. GTDB lineage: Bacteria > Bacteroidota > Bacteroidia > Chitinophagales > Saprospiraceae > JAGQXA01. The sequence goes on from JAGQXA010000766.1 coordinate 1,692, forward strand.
TTGAGCGACCATTGCGGTTCGATGACCGATACCCCGAAGACGGAACGGTGCATGTAGAACCCGCCGAGCTCGGCTTTCCAGTTGCCGGGGAGGTCGAAGCTGTTGTTCCAATCGAGGTGAAAGGCAGGTCCGGACTGATCCAGTCCGTAGCCCGACACATCGCCCTTGAACCGCTGATGGAATATGCTTAGGTTGACAAAAGTATTCCACCACGGAGCCGGCGTGAAGGAGGAACTGAACCCCAGTCCGTAGTATTCATAGCGATCGATATTGATATGGGTCACGACGGTGTATTTCTCTTCGTCGTTCTGCAACAGCACATAGGTGATGTTGTCGCCGGTCAGGCTGTAGGTAAGGGTCGTGGTCCATCGCTGCCGGAAGGTGTGCGACCCTTCGACGGAATAGGTCAGCTGCGGCTGTAGAAAAGGATTGCCTTCCCGGAAGGTCGTCGGATCGACGAAGGCGCGAAAGGGGTTCAGCTGTTCATAGTCGGGGCGATGAATGCGACGGCTCACCGAGATCCCCCAGCTGTGTTTTTCGGAAGGGGTATAATTGACAAAGGCCGAGGGGAACCACTGAAAATAGTTCCGGTGAAAGGCGCTGTCGGTCGTCACCTGCAGGCCGTCGGCGATCGTTTGTTCTCCGCGCAGGCCGAGCTGCAGGTTCCATTTTTCCCACTCTTTGCTCCAGTTGAGATAACCGGCGTTGATCTGTTCTTCGTAGATGAAGTGATTACTTTGCCGGGTGTCGAGCACCTCGATCTCGTTTTCCAGGATGAAATACCGCAGGTCGTTGTCGGCTTTCACGTAGCTCGACTTGAGGCCGGCATCGAGTTTGCCGGCATTGCCCAGCGGCTGCGTCAGATCGGCTTTGGCCGCGTAGAGCTCGAGGGAACCGTCGATATCGCCGCGCAGGTACCCCTGTTCGGTCAGTTGACCGGTCGGATCGAAGTAGTCGGTGTTGAACAACTGGGCCGTGTTGTTCCAGTAGTCGGCAAAATCCAGATCGGCGCTCAGTTCGCCGCCGGTCGACGGAAAGCGTTGCTTCAGGTTGAGGTTGATCGAGTAATTGTTCCATTGATCCTGCGAGCGGTTCGTGGTTGTAAACCTTCCGATCACGGCTTCCGAAGGGTCCAGAATGAAGCTCTCGTTGTCGGCCTTGGGACGCATGCGATTGTGCACTCC
>JAGQXA010000138.1 GCA_020436865.1 Saprospiraceae bacterium
CGAGGGCGCTCCGACCACCGCATAGTCGCCATAGACGTCGAGATCGCGGCCGTATTCGTCAGAGAGGGTCAGGTCGCCCGGCATGAGCTCGCCGTCGTATTCCCACTGGGCGCCGGTTTTCTGGAAGGCATGCACGGTGTTCAGCTCGTTGAAGTTGTTGGTCGAGGCAACGATGCGGTGCTCGTGGATGGCCAGGTTGCGGCCGAAGTTGTCGCCGTTGGCCAGGTCAGGGGGGATCAGGATGGTCTGGGACACCAAGGCTGGGATCGATCCGGTCCAGAGCATCAGCAGCAGCGTGAGCTTTATTTTCATAAGGTAATGGTTGTTGTTTTAAATTACTGATAATCAGTCGAATATTCGATTGGTTTAATTGTCAAACAATGGGAGGAGGTAAATATAGAGAATGCCTTTATGGTTTCTTATCTATCGTGACGGCTTCTTTTTCAAAACGGGCAAAAGGAAAGTTGAAAAACCTACAGACGGGTCAATATGGCAAGGATTTCCCCCTCCCATTTCCATCTTCTGCGTATCTTAGACCCTCTTCCTAACCAAACCCGACCGCTATGATGCGCACACTACTTTTCCTCTTGCTCTGCTTCATGTTATTTGCTCCGTGCACCGTCCACGCCCAGAAGAAGGTGAAGAAGACGGAGGAAAAGCCTGAGCAAACGGACCAACTTTCCCTCGAAAAGATCGCCCTTTCCGGACTGGCCTTTCGATCGATCGGTCCGGCGGTGACCTCCGGGCGGGTCATCGACATCGACGTCAACCCGCAGGATCATACCGAATACTATGTGGCCTCGGGGCACGGCTCGCTCTGGAAAACGACCAATGGCGGGGTGACCTTCTCGCCGATCTTCGACGGGCAGACGTCCTTTGCCATGGGCGCCGTGACCCTCGATCCGTCTAACCCGAAAGTGGTTTGGGTGGGTACGGGCGAGAACAACGCCCATTCGTACGTGATCCCGGGCGACGGGGTGTACAAGAGCGAGGATGGCGGCAAGAGCTGGACGAATAAAGGCCTGAAGGAGTCGCAACACATCGGCGCCATCGTCGTGCATCCCGACGATCCGAACACGGTCTGGGTAGCGGCTTACGGTCCGCATCGCGCCTCCGGAGGCCAGCGGGGCGTGTATCGCACCAAAGACGGCGGCGAAACCTGGGAGCACGTGCTCGACATCAGCGACTATACCGGCTGCTGGGAACTGCATATGGATCCACGCGATCCCGATGTGCTCTATGCCGTCGCTCACCAACGCCAGCGCTATCTCTACACCATCATTTCCGGAGGCGACGAAAGCGGCATCTATAAGTCGACCGACGGTGGCTCGAACTGGAACCGGCTGAAAGGCGGCCTGCCCCAGACAGACGTCGGCCGCATCGGCATGGTCATCTCGCCGGCCGATCCGGATGTGTTGTACGCCGTGGTACACGCGAAGGAAAATGGCGGCATCTACCGCAGTAATGACCGGGGCGCCAGCTGGGGCAAACAGAGTAGCTACATCACCTCGTATCCCTTCTACATGCAGAAGCTCTTCTGCGACACGCGCGACGTGAACCGGATCTACGCGATGGACATTTTCAACCAGGTCAGCACCGACGGCGGCAAAAGCTGGTCGCGCCTGGGTGAAGACAAAAAGCATGTCGACAATCACACGCTTTGGATCGATCC
>JAGQXA010000767.1 GCA_020436865.1 Saprospiraceae bacterium
CCAGCGCCTGCCAGCTTTCGGCCTCGATCTCCTTTCGGAAAAAGGCCTGATCGACGGCCTCGGTGAAAGCCGGAAACGCGGTCTCTTCCCCCAAAATGGACACGCCGATCGACGAGCCCTGGTTGGCGGGGCGGATGACGAGCGGAAGGCCGAGTTCGGTTTTCGCTTCCGCGAAAAGGGTGGCGCGATCGCCGTTCAGCCATTCCTGCCGCCCCAGTACCCGCACCTGCGGACAGCGGAAGCCTCCGGCTTCCATCAGTTTCTTCTGAAAGGCCTTGTCGATCCCGATCGAACAAGCCCGCAGCCCACTGCCGGTGTAAGGGATCTTCAGGCTTTCGAGCAGCCCTTGCAATTGGCCGTCTTCCCCGTATTCGCCGTGCAGCGCGAGGAAGGCCAGGTGCATCAGTTGCGGCAGTTCAGACATCTCCACCCTGCGGCCGACCCGGGCGATCAAGGTGTCGAGATCGGCATCGCTCAACTCGCCCAGGCTCTCCAGGTATACTTGAAAGGCATGCGGCGAGGGCGGCAAAGCCTCCACCGGCGGATAGAAATCGCGGATGGTACCTTTGTACACATAGGCCCAATCGAGCAGGATGAAATTCCGATAGCTGTCGACAAAGACCGGAACGGGTTGGAACAACGACTTGTTGAGGTTGTCGTACACGGTGCGCCCTCCCGCAAAGGAGATCTCCCGTTCCCGCGAGGGCCCGCCGAAGAAGATGCCGATCTTAATGAGGTCGTTGGTCACGCGTTGCTCTTTCATTGATGATTCAGGATGCAAAGGTAGGGAAAGTTGTTGGTCCGAATGCCATTCGGACCAACAACCAGGACCAAAAAAATCAGGATCAACTGTTTCAAAAATCCAAACTTTACTTTACCTTTGCATCCCGCAAAGCCCGGGTGGCGAAATTGGTAGACGCGCTAGCTTCAGGAGCTAGTGTTCGCAAGGACGTGCTGGTTCGAGTCCAGTCCCGGGCACCAACGAAAATGGGAAGGTCAAACGCCTTCCCATTTTTCATTTCCACACCACCCATTCCCTCCTCATGAATCGCGAGATCCTCCGGCTGGCCATTCCCAATATCATCAGCAATATTTCGGTGCCGTTGCTGAGCACGGTGGATACGGCTCTGATGGGGCGGTTGTCCGAATTGCATATCGGCGCGGTGGGGATCGGGGCGATGATCTTCAATTTCATTTACTGGAACTTCGGCTTCTTGCGCATGGGCACGACCGGCATCACGGCGCAGGCCTTTGGGAAGGCCGATGTGCCGGCCCAGGTACATACGCTGGGTCGGGCGGCGTTGGTGGTCTTCACTCTGGCTGCCCTGCTGTTGTTATTGCAGATCCCCATCGGCTATGCCAGCTTTCGTCTGATGAACGTCAATCCGAGCCAGTACGCTCTGGTTGAAGAGTACTTTTTCATCCGCATCTGGGCGGCGCCGGCTTCGCTGGGATTGTATGCGATGATAGGCTGGTTCTTCGGCATGCAGAACGCCATTTATCCGCTGATCCTGACCGTTTTCATCAACTTGATCAATATCGGCCTGAGCTACTTTTTCGTGTATCACCTGGGCTGGGAGGTGCGCGGCGTAGCGCTGGGAACGGTCATTGCGCAGTACGCCGGACTGACTCTGGCCCTGCTGTTGTTTTTCGGAAAATATCGAAGCCTGCTGCAGGCCTTCCGGGGAGAGGCTCTTATCAAGTGGGGCGAGTTCCGTCGCTTCCTCCTGATCAACCGCGACATCTTCCTGCGAACGTTGAGTCTCACCTTTGCCTTCGCCTTCTTCTATAGCCAATCGTCGGCCGAAGGCGCCATGATCCTGGCGGTCAATACGATCCTGATGCAGTTTCTCAACTGGATGTCTTACGGGGTCGACGGCTTTGCCTTCGCCGCCGAAGCGCTGGTGGGGAAATACGCCGGCGCAGAAGATCGCCCGCAAACCTACCGGGCGATCCGTTATTCGTTCTATTGGGGGATGGGGCTGGCCGTGCTGTTCAGTCTGCTCTATGGAGTAGGAGGGCAGTGGCTTTTACCGGTGTTCACCGATCAACCCGATGTGATCGCGCAAACGCTGCCTTTTCTCTTCTGGATGGCCCTGCTACCGATCGTCGGCTCCCCCTGTTACATCTGGGACGGCATCTACATCGGCCTGACGGCCTCCAAAGCCATGCGCAA
>JAGQXA010000768.1 GCA_020436865.1 Saprospiraceae bacterium
CGACGGATGTCGACCTCGCGATCGACCGGGCGCCGGCCGAGCAGGTAGTCGGCCATTTGACGCGCGAAGAAGGGTCCGAGCGACGCCCCTTTAGTACCGAGCCCGTTGAAGAGGTACAGGGCCGGGTGCGCCGGGTGTTGTCCGAGGAACGGCCTGCGATCCTTGACGGTGGGTCGCACGGCGGCCAGGTGGTCTTCCACCCGGAAGGAGGGTTTCAGGAAATCGCGCAAGCGCTCCTCGAGGTAGGCCCTGCCTTCGGTCGTAGGCAGGTCGTCGGGGTATTGCCACTCGTAGGCCGACCCGACCCAATACAGTCCGGAAGTGAGCGGCACGATAAAGACCCGGTGTTTAAGCATCTTCACGAAGAAGATCCCGGGGATATCGACGTGCAGCACCTCACCTTTGGCGCCGCCGAAGGGAAGGTGGCCGAAGAACGGATTCGCGGCGCCCCGGTAGCCTTCGCAAAAGACGATCCGTCGTGGCCGCAGGCCCTTATATACCGGCGCCTCCCCTTCGAAGGAGAGGGCGTCGAAATCGAAGGTTTCGTCGAGCAGAGAAGCGCGGCTTTGCAGCCAGTAGCGGTATTCGACCACCAGTCGAGGCAGATCGACCTGGGCCGACTGCGTCACCTCGCCATAGGCAAAGGCCGGGATGGTTTGCGAATGGTATTTCTCCAGATCGGGATGCGTGCGAAGGAAGGGTGCATAGCTCTCGTCGGCCATGCGCAGTTGCCAATCGTTCTCCTCGCGCTGATTGAAAAGGGCCCGCAGAATATTGCGCTCGTTGAAGATCGACACGCCCATTTGCGTTTCCAGTTCGCGGTAGATCTCGCGAGCGGCGGGCAGGAGTTCGTCGATGCGCCAGCTCTTGACGTAGCGCCGACCGGTGATCGGGTTGATGATGCCGGCCGCCACTTTGGAGGCGGCCCCCTGGTGGCCCCCGTCGACGACCAGTACCGTCTGGCCGGCCTTCAGCAGTTCATGGGCCAGCAGCGAACCGGCTAACCCTTGTCCGACGATCAGGTAATCGAGCATGCGGGGCGTTGCGTTTTTAGAGGGTCGGGCGTCAAGTTACATTTTTTCCAGCGCCTCCCGGTCTTTTTTGGGCAGTTTACCCACCACCAGTTCGTAGGAATGGTCGATCAGCCGGCAGAGAAGATCGTCTTCCAGGCTGCCTTCGAAATCGACCGTGTTCCAGTGCTGCTTGTTCATGTGGTAACCCGGCAGTATTTCCGGATGCTGTTCGCGCAATTCGACCGCCCAATCCGGATCGCATTTGAGATTGACGGTAAACACCTCGCTGTCGAGCCCGGTGGCGGCAAACATACGGCCCATGACCTTGAGCACCAACGTATCGGGCCCGAAGGGCAGCGTTTCTTCGACGCCTTTTTTGGAGAGGCAGTATCGGAGGAAGGATTCGATGTCCATTTGGTAGATGAAAGATGAAAGTAGAGAGATGAAAGAGGTTTCGGTGGGGAAAATACGAATTTTTGTGGCGGCCGTTTTACCTTTGCGCTATTCGACCCCGTAGTTCAAGGGATAGAATAGGAGTTTCCTAAACTCTAGATCCAGGTTCGAGTCCTGGCGGGGTCACCAGGTGGATGTTGGTTCTTGGTTGTTGGTGGCCAAGATCCAAGAACCAACATCCCTGCCTACTCTGAACTTGCCTGCTTTGCAGCAAGCAGGGCTTCGGCGGGCAAAGCCAACATCCAAATGTCCCTTTCCTTTCGCCGCCCGGAATTTGCAGAGGTGAGCAGTCTGGAGTGGCTGGTCACGAACGGCCTCGGCGGATTCGCTGCGGGTACGGTGAGCGGCGCTTTTACCCGGCGCTATCACGGACTGCTCTTTGCCGCGCTCGACCCTCCTGCGCGGCGGCAATTGTATGTATCCAAGATCGAAGAGAGTTTGTCGGCCGACGGGCAGCGTTGGTTCGAATGGTCGGCCAACCAGTACCCGGGCACGGTCTTTCCGGAAGGTTTTCGGTATCTGACGGGCTTTCAGCGCTTGCCGCTGCCCAAGGCCTCTTACCGCAGGGAGCCTTTCCTCTGGTCGAAAACGGTATGGATGGTGCACGGCGCCAATACCGCGATCGTCGAGTACGCCAACGAGGGCAAAACGCCCTTTTTCCTGAAACTGCAACCGCTCTTTGCCGATCGCGACTACCACAGTCTGCAGCAGTTTCGGGCAGACTGGAAATGGCCCTACGAACTCCTGGAGAACGGACTGCGCCTGCAGACGCCCGGCTCGGACCGCAGCCTGCACTGGCTTTTCCCGAAAGGGGAATTCGCGGAAGACCGGCAGTGGTACTACCGCTTCGAGTA
>JAGQXA010000769.1 GCA_020436865.1 Saprospiraceae bacterium
GGTTGCCGGAGCCGTCATCTTCGGCCACTCTGAAGGTGTGCCCACCGAGTGCGCGTCCGCCTTCCACCTTGGCCATGTGGCAGGTGGCGCAGCTGTTAGCTGCCAGCGTGGTGTGCAGGGAGTTGCCGTATTCGGCCGGGCCCTCTACTTCGTAGGCGGCGTTACCCGTGAACAGTACTCCTTGCGAGCCGTGGTGCGGTCCGTAGCGTTTGTTGGTTAGGTTGTTCGTGCCATCTACGCCCGGCACCGGGAGGGCAGGGCTCGGAATGCGCGCCTGGTGGCAGTTCAGACAGAGGTTGCCGGCCCCGATATCGGCCGTTTCCCCTCCGACCCAGAAGGTGAAGGGTTCGGTGCTGGTCAGGGCCCAGTCGGCTTCGGTGTACGTCTGGTGGATCTGGTGGCAGGAGTAGCAGTTCGGCGGTAGCGGATCTTCGATGGCTGCAGCGGCAGCGGTCGCGCCGGTGCCGACGACTTCCAGGAAGCCCTGGCTAGTGTGACAAACGGCACAACTGGCGTCGTTCCGATCGTAGTGACCGCCCAGTAAGTGCACGGAATTTTCCCACTGGAACACCTTGGAGGTGATCAGTTGGCTATTTCCGTGGCAGTCGAGGCAGTTCTCTGCCCCATTCTGGCCCTCGGGGCCGGTAGGTCCTGCCGGTCCGATCGGACCAGAAGGGCCGATCGGACCCTGGTCTCCTTCGCAGGCAATAAAGCTGAGGGCTAGAGCGAGGCTTAACAGGGAAGCGAAAAACAATCTGATTCTCATGGCGAAAGCATTTTGTATTCGAGTAATTGTGCTTGGCGGAGAGGTGTTGAGCGCTTTGTGAAAGGCCAGATTGTAAGAGGAGTGTCATTTTTGAGAGGCACCACTAAAGTCTTTGATTATCCGCCTCTTTTCGATGATAATCGTCAATTGCTTAAGTGATTTTTGTCACAGAAATGTCTCTCGTTTTTTATTTTTGAAAATAGACAGAATGTCCTTCTGTCTGATGCTTGAAGGGCGGGAAGAAATTGCAAGATCAATGGGTCTGACGAGATAAAAAAAGATCGAATCTTTTAGCTCCCGGAATAGACATGCAGGCTGTCCTGGGCCGTAGGCAGATAGTCCATACCCAGATAGGTGAATATGATCGCCGCCAGCCCGATGATCACCACCCAGGCCAGGCGCTTTTCGCTCCAGGCCGGTAGGTTGCGGAAATGGAAGTAGGCGGCGAAGATCAGCCAGGTGATCAGGGCCCAGTTTTCTTTGGGGTCCCAGCCCCAGTAGTTCGACCAGGCGTTTTGTCCCCACCAGGCGCCGAGCAGCAGGCCGGCGGTCAGGAACAGGAAGCCGAATTTCGTGATCTGATAAGTGGCCGCGCTGAAATCGATCCGGGCCTGTTCGCCCAACGAGTGGTGGGAGGCCATGCCCTGCGGTAAGAGCAGGTAGAGCACCGCAGTAACGCCCGCCACAAACAGGGCGCCATAGGCCAGGAAGTAGGAGATGACGTGCGGGATGAACATCCAGGTCTGCAAAGCCGGCGGCAGGGCGATGATCTCGACGTCGCGTTTCGTCAGGGCGAAAAGAAAGATCAGCGCGATCCCAACCGACGACAGAAAACCCACCAGGTGCAGCTTGAAGCGATACTCGACGACCAGGCTGATCAGCGAGATGGTCCAGGCGGCAAATACCAGCGACTCGTAAAAGCTCTTGAAGGGCGGCCGGCCGGCCTCGATCCAGCGATCGCCGATCAGCAAGGTACAGGCCAGAAAGGCCAGGCCGAAAAGGCCCAGGGGAAGCGAGCTGAAGAGCTTCCCCTTCTTGAACAAACCCACGGAATATCCCAGCAGGGCTACGACGTACGACAAGACGGTAACCTTGAACAGGATGGAGGTATAGAAGAAGCTCTCGAGCATGGCATTTGTTTTTAGAGGGTGATCGCCGGCCTCAGCCGGTTATAGAACAGAAGTCCGCAACCCAGCACCAGGGCTACGAAACCGAGGTAGATCACAAAAAGCCCGGGCTCATGGCTGATCCCGATGCCGGAGTAGTTCGGATTCTCGGGATCGTAGTCGCTTTGATAGAAGCGATATCCGCTATACAGCATGGGCTCGTTGACCTTGATCGATTGGGTCTTCAGCACCTCGTCGCGTTCGTTCAGCACGGCCAGTTCGCTTTTCCAGTACTTCGTTTCCTGATCTTTGAACGACTCCAGGGCCAGGAAGAACTCGGTGCCGGGAATGGCGTGGATGCCGCTCTTGCCGCTGCGCCCGGGGTATAGAAAGGCTTCCTGGGCATCGAGGCCACCTTTTTTCCAGACCTCCACGCGGGCGACCGGATTGAGCAATTCGTCGCCGTCGGAAACGGGCACGGATTTCAGATAGGCGGCGTTTGGGAACAGGTGCCGCAGGGTGAAACCCACCCCCTCTTTCTTCGGGAAGGTGTAGCGCTCGCCGCGCTGCAACGGGCGTTCACTCAGAGCGCCGTCGGTCAGGTAGTACACCTTGCGGTCGGCACCCACGAGGAGTACGCGGTCGACTTCCGCCCATTTGGCGTCGGGTTGCCCGTCGATGGCGGCTTGCAGCTCGGACGGCCTTTCCCAGGAAAATTCGAGCCAGGCCCCCAGATGTTGCTCATCGGCGAAGATATTGCGTCCGGGACGATTGCCGAGTAATTGCAGATCGCCTTTCCCGAAACCAGTTTCCAGCGTCAGCAAAACCCCGGGATCGACGGCGTCGATCGTGTCGATATTGTCCGGATA